>JAUQOT010000001.1 GCA_030550735.1 Patescibacteria group bacterium | reverse complement strand
TTGACCATCCAGAGATTATGGATTTTATAAGAGTAAAAGCTGAAGAAGAAAATAAAGTAAGAGCTCTAATGGAAGCTGGTTATGATATGACTGATTTAAATAATCCTTTGTGGCAAAACATCTTTTTTCAAAATGCAAATAATTCAATAAGAGTAACTGATGAATTTATGAAAGCAGTTCTTGAAGATAAGGAATGGACGACTTATTATCGAACTACAAAAAAACCAGCAAAAACTTATAAAGCAAAAGATATTTTATGGGAAGCAGCAAAGGCAGCTTGGGAATGTGGTGACCCTGGAATTCAATTTCACGACACTATAAATAAATGGCATACTTGTAAAAATTCAGGTGAGATTGTTGCAACTAACCCTTGTTCGGAATATAACTTCCTTAACTGGACTTCATGTAATCTTGCCTCAATTAATTTGATGAAATTTTTAAAAGATGATGGAAATTTCGATATTGAAGCCTTTAAGCATACAGTAAGAGTAATTTTTCTTTCTCAAGATATTTTAATTTCACCCGCAGATTACCCTCATCCAAAAATTGCTGAAGAAACTAAAAAATACAGAACAATTGGCTTAGGTTATACGAATCTTGGTGCTTTAATTATGGCTTTAGGTCTTCCTTATGACTCAAATGAAGCAAGATATTTAGCAGCAAGTATAACCTCACTTATGACTGCTGAAGCTTATAAAACTTCAATTGAGATCTCTGAAATTTTAGGACCATTTCCTGAATATGAGAAAAATAAAGAACCAATGCTTGAAGTTATAAAAATGCATCGAAATGAAAGTTATGAAGTTGGAAAAACAGAGTTGACGAACTCTAACTTAAAAGTTGCTGAGAAAATTTTAGAAGAAGCAAATAAAACTTGGGATGAAGTAATTGAGAGAGGAGAAAAGTTTGGTTTTAGAAATGCTCAAGCAAGCCTTTTGGCTCCTACGGGGACTATTTCTTTTATGATGGACTGTGATACAACAGGAATTGAGCCTGATTTTGCTTTAGTTAAAATGAAACAGCTTGTTGGTGGTGGTTGGATGAAGATTGTAAATAACACTGTTCCTTTGGCTCTTAAAAAACTTGGTTATTCTGAAAAAGAAATTAATGATATTGTTAAACATTTAGAAGAAACTCAAAATATTGAAACCGCACCACACTTAAAAGAAGAGCATTTACCAATTTTTGATACTTCTGTTCCAGCACCAGGAGGAAAAAGGTTTATTTCCTTAGATGGCCACATCAAAATGGTTGCTGCTGTTCAACCATTTCTTTCTGGAGCTATTTCCAAGACATTTAATATGCCAAATTCAGCAACTATAGAAGATGTTTATAATGCATTTATTCAAGCTTGGAAACTTGGCATTAAATGTTTTGCTATTTATCGAGACGGTTCAAAAGCAACTCAAGCATTATTTACTTCACCAAAGAAATCTCATCAACAAAAATTAGGAAGAAAAAAATTACCAGATATTAGACCATCAGAAACCCACAAATTCTCTATTGCCGGTTATGAGGGTTATTTAACTTATAGCACTTTTGAAGATGGATCTTTGGGAGAGATTTTTATTAGAATGTCGAAACAAGGAAGTACTTTAGCGGGACTTTTAGATGCTTTTGCTATTTCAATTTCTATTGCTCTTCAATACGGTGTTCCCTTAAAAGAATTGGCAAGTAAATTTATAAATATGCGTTTTGAACCTATGGGGATTACCAATAATGAAAAAATAAGAGTGGCAACTTCAATTATTGATTATATTTTTAAATATCTCGCTTATAGATTTCTTCCAACTGAAGAATTAGAAGACTTAGGTCTTAAACCTACTTCCGAAGAACATTTAAGAATTCATCCTAAATTATTTGAGATAAAAACTGATTCGGGAAAGGGTGTTAACTTTTCTGAAAAACATGGACCACCATGTGTTCATTGTGGTGGTCTTACAATTAGAACAGGAACTTGTTTTACTTGTTTGAATTGCGGTGAAACCACAAGTTGTTAATAATAATGGATAAAAGAAGAAGAAGAGAAAGTCCTCCAGGAAAAGGAAATGTTTTTTTAATAACGATTGTTGGAGAAGTTTCTGAAGAAATGAAGGGTAGAGTAGAGAAAATTGAAAATGAATTTAAAAACATAACGGAAAAAGGCAGAAATATCTTAAATAAAATTGAAAAAGTTATTAATGAAATAGAATCTACAATTTCTCAAGCTGAGGAGAATATTGAAAATAGAAAGTATTCCGATGCTGAAAAAAATTTATCAGAACTGTTTTCTCAAAATAATATAGAGGGGATAATAAACCAAATAGAAGAAATAGAAAAAGAAATCGAAAGTTTTTTAAATGAATTGAACTCGGTAATAGATAGATATGAAAAATTAATAATTAATATTCTCAATGAATTGGGATTAAGAATTATAGGAGATTTAGAAAGTGTGAAAAGAAAAATGAATTCATTTCAAAATATTTTAGGTTTAATAAAACTTCAAAATACTGAAGGACTCTTAAATTTAGTAAAAACTCATTTTGTGGTCCAATCTTCTCAAACAGAAAACCCTCAAATTAATATGGGAGAATTTTATCTTTTTTTAACAATTTTGACTAATTTATTACTTTTAAATGGGTTCTTAAAATTAGAAAAAATAGTAGAGTTTAAAGGGAAAATTAAAAGATTTCCCGAAAGAATAAATAGTATTTTAGTAGAAACTCTTGGTTATTATCATCGTTATTTACCAAATTTTCCTCCCTTAATATCCCAAGAAGAAAAAGATAAATACTTAAAATCGTTAAGTTATTTAAAAGAAAAACTTGAAAAAATAATTAGGTTAATAGATTCTGATAAAATTAAACCTCTTAAAGAAAACATAGATCAAATAATTATTTCTCTAATAGCCAAAAGATAAATATTATTTTAGTTAAATTTTTTTAAGTTTCTATTTTATAGACAACTGTTTTTTGTAAATCAATCAAACTATAACCTAAATCTTTAATTTTTTCTCTTATTTTATCAGCTTCATTAAATTTTTTATTTTTTCTTAATTTCTCTCTTTTCTTTACTAAATTTTTAATTTTTAGGGGAATACTTTCCCATGGGAAAATAAAAAAGAGAAATTTATCTAGTGATTTAAGAAAAGATAAAACTTCTTTTCGAGAATTTTCAGATAATTCGTTTTTATTTAAAAGATCGTCTGCTTCTTTTAAAAGAGAAAAAATAAAACTTAGAGCTAAGGGCGAGTTAAAATCATCTTCAAGAGCCTTTAAAATTTTTACTTTATAAGTTTTTAATTTTATTTCTTTTTTTCCTTTAAGGTTTTTTATTTGAATTAATTTAGCTATTTTTTCTCTTAATGAATTAAAAGAATTTTTAGCCTCTTCGAGATTTTTTTCGTTAAAATCAATCGGACTTCTATAATGATGAAGAAAAACAAAAAATCTTAAAAAAGCTGCTGAATTTTTTTTAAGATAATCTTTTAGTTCAATATAATTACCTAACGATTTTGACATTTTTTGCCCATTTACATATAAAAGTCCTGAATGAAGATAAAAATTGACGAATTTTTTATTATGAGCTGCTTCTGACTGAGCAATTTCATTTTCATGATGCGGAAAAATTAAATCAAGAGCACCACCATGAAGATCAAAATGGATACCTAAATATTTTATTGACATAGCTGAACACTCAATATGCCAACCAGGCCTCCCTTTGCCCCAAGGAGAATCAAAGAGCCATTCATCATTTTCTTTTTTCCATAAAGCAAAATCAGAAACCTCTTCTTTTTCATATTTATCAGTTTTGACTCTTGTTCCAGTAATTTCTTTTTCTAACTTTATTCCTGAAAGCTTACCATAATTTTTGAATTTACTAATATCAAAATAAACGCCATCATTTGTTTCATAAGCAAAACCTTTTTTAAGAAGAATTTTTATTAATTCAATAATTTCTTTTAAATGTTCACTTACTCTTGGATATTTAAATGCTTTTTTAATTTTTAAGCTTTCTAAATCTTTAAAAAATTCCTGTGTATATTTATTAGCCAATTTTTGAGGTGGAATTTTTAATTCCCGAGCTTTTTTCAAAATATCATCATGAATATCAGTGATGTTCATAACAAATTTAACTTTATAACCTAAAAATTCTAAAAATCTTCTTATAAAATCAAATCTTATATAAGTTACTGCATGTCCTAAATGACTTGGACCATAAACAGTTGGTCCACAAACATACATTCTTACTAAGTTATCTTTTATTGGTTTGAATCTTTCTTTTTTTCTTGTTAAGGAATTGTAAAATAACATTCTTCTGTCTTAATTTAATTTTAAACATTAAAATTTTTAATTTTTTAAATAAGTTTATTTTTTTCTTCTTTTACCATGGAATGCTTGATGAATTAATTTTAACTCTTTGTTTGTTAGATGGGTATAAATTTGGGTTGTTTGGATATTTTTATGTCCTAAAAGAAGTTGAATAGCTCTTAAATCAGCTCCCGAAATAAGGAGATCAGTAGCAAATTGATGTCTTAAAGTATGCGGAGTTATCTTTTTTGTTATTCCAGCTTTTTTAGCATAATATTTGATAATTTTCTGAACCCCTCTTGGCGTTATTCTTTCATAAGCTTTACTTTTACTTAAATTTATAAAAAGAGCAAGATTTGTATCGTTTCTTTTTTCTAAATATTTTTTAATAGCTTCTTTTGCTTTGGGTGATAAAAAAACTAATCTATGTTTTTCACCTTTACCTTTAACTAAAATTTCTCCTTTTTGAAGATCAATATCTCGATTTAAAGAACAAAGTTCAGAAATTCTTAAACCAGTGCTAAAAAGAGTTTCTAAAATAGCTTTATCTCTTAAAGATTTTAAATCATCACCCTGTGGAGTACTTAGAAGTCTTTCAAGTTCTTCGTCAGTTAAGATGGTTATTTCTCTTTCTGGTATTTTAGGGAGTTCTATTTTTTCTGGATCAATTATATTTTCTCCTTTTTTCCTCAAAAATTTGAAAAAGGATCTTAAAGAAATAAGATAATAAGCTTGTGTTTTTATTTTAATCCCTTTTTTATTTAACCAACTTCTAAATTGAAAAATGGTATCTTCATCTAAATTTTTTATTTTTTTTTCCTTAAGCCATTCGAAAAATTTTCTTAAACGAAGAAGATAATTTTTCACCGTCCCCTTGCTTTTATTTTTTTCTAAACTTAAATAATCCTCAAATCTTTCTAGCCATTTTTCTAACTTTTGAATTTCCATTCTTATTGTGTTAAAATAATTATAAACCATGGGAATAACGAAAGAAAAAATAAGAAAAATAATCGAAGAATTAGGTAGACATGAAAAAGATACAGGAAGCCCCGAGGTTCAAATAGCAATTTTAACTGAAGAAATTTTAAAATTAGTTGAGCATTTAAAAAAACACAAACAGGACAAGAATTCGAAAAGGGGTTTAATTTTAAAAATTGCTCATCGCCGAAAACTTTTAAAATATCTCCAAACTGTTTCGCTTGAGAGATATAAAAAATTAGTCAAAAAACTTGGTTTATGAATCCCTTTGTTTACGAAGATCAAAGGGTAGCTATTTTTCTTGATACCCAAAATATTTATCATTCAGCTAAAAATCTTTATGGAAAAAAAGTTGATTTTAAAAAATTAGTATTAGTTCTTTGTGGTCCAAGAAAATTAGTTAAAGTTCTAGCTTACGTGATTAAATCAGAATTAACAACAAAAGAGACAGAATTTTTTGAAGCTCTGATTAGTCAAGGTATTCAGCTTCGAGTTAAAGAGCTTCAAATTTATCCCGATGGGACAAAAAAAGCTGATTGGGATGTTGGTTTGGCTGTTGATGCAATAAGGTTTTCTAATTTAGCCGATGTGATCATTCTTGTAACAGGTGATGGTGATTTTCTTCCTCTTGTTGATTATCTTCAGAATTTAGGAAAACAAGTTGAAGTCGCTGGTTTTTCCCAAACAACATCGGTAAAATTAAAAGAACAAGCTGATTATTACTATGATCTTAATGAATTTGCCAATCTGGTTTTAATTTAAAAATGCAGAAAGCTTATATTTATAAAAGTAAAAAATATGGTTATGAAATAGAATTCGAAGTTAATAACTGGGCTGAAAGATCGCTTATTTCTTTAACAACAAAACACAAAGAAAGCGTTATTTTTACAACAATCAATTTAGGGAAAGAATTGCCTGAAATAGATTTTTTGCCTCTTACTGTCGATTATGAAGAAAAATTTTATGCTGTTGGTAAAATTTATGGAAGTAGATTTATTAGAAGGGAAGGCAAACCTTCAATCTCAGCAATTTTAAATGCTCGATTAATTGATAGAAGTATTAGACCAATCATTTCTCCTTACTTTAAAAAGCAGCTTCACATAAATAATATTGTTCTTTCTTATGATTTTTCTATTGATCCAGGAGTTTTATCTCTTCTTTCTACTTCAGTAGCAATTCATCTTTTAGGAGTGCCATCATTAAGTCCTATTGGAGGGGTTAGCATTATTTATAAAAATGGAGAAGTTTTAGTAAATAGTTTAAGTAATGATTTTGATTTTAATCTTGTTCTTAGCGGAACAGAAAATAAGATTAACATGATCGAATTTGAGGGTAAAGAGATAAAAGAAGATTTGGTGCTAAAGTTTATCGAGATTGGTTTGGATGAAATTAAGGAAATTGTTAATTTTATAAGATCTTTACCTCAAATTTCGAGAGAAGAAGTTAAATTAGATGAAAGTTTATATAAAGAAAGTGAAAAAATTTTATTAGATTATTTAGAAAAAAATAATTTAAATCTTGAAAAAAAATTGTTCAGTCTTGAAGAGGGTGATAGACCGTGGCAAGAGGTTTTTGATTTGATTGAAAACGAAGAAAGTTTTAATGAATTAAAACCTTATATAAGGAGTTCTTTGGTGAAAATTTATAAGAAAATTTTTCAAAGCAAAGTTTTAAAAGATAAAATTCGTCCAGATGGAAGGGGATTAAAAGATATTCGCCCTCTTGAGGCTAAAATCAACCTTCTTCCTCGAGTTCATGGTTCAGCTTTATTTATGAGAGGTTTAACCCACATTCTTTCAACCGTTACTCTTGCTTCTCCTGGTGAAGAATTGTGGTTAAGAGAGATTGAATTTGAAGGTTTTAAACGATTTCTTCATCATTACAATTTTCCGCCTTTTTCAACTGGTGAAATCGGATCGCAAAAGACTGTTTCTCGAAGAGAAATTGGTCATGGTGAATTAGTAGAAAAAGCTTTAAGAAATCTTATTCCCTCTCAAGAAGAATTTCCTTACACCATTAGAGTTGTCTCTGAAGTTTTATCTTCAAATGGTTCAACTTCAATGGGATCAGTTTGCGCTTCATCATTAGCTTTAATGGCTGCCGGAGTTCCACTCAAAAAACATGTTGCTGGGATAAGCGTGGGTATGGTTTATGAAGATGATTTTAATTATGAGCTTTTAACAGATATTCAAGGACCTGAAGATTTTTTTGGAGCGATGGATTTTAAGATTGCAGGAACCGAAGAGGGAATAACAGCTATTCAATTAGATGTTAAGATTGAGGGTTTAAATTTAAATCAAATTAAAGAAGCATTTTTGAGAGGAAAGGAAGCGAGACTTTTTATTTTAGATTTTATGAAAAAAATAATTGAAAAACCATTAGTTTTAAGTGAATATGCTCCAAGAATTGAAGTTATAAAAATTGATCCTACTAAAATTGGTTTGGTTATTGGAACAGGAGGAAAAACAATTAATGAAATTATTGGAGCAACAAATGTAAAAATTGACATCCAACCGGATGGGACTTTATATATTATCGGAGATAAAAACTCTAATTTTGAATTAGTAAAAAATTGGATTAAGGGAATCGCAGATGCTTTTAAAATTGGTGAACTTGTTAAGGGTAAAGTAATAAAGATCTTACCTTTTGGTGCAATTTTAGAGCTATCTCCTAATCGAACGGCCCTTCTTCATATTTCGGAAATAGCTGATAAAAAAATAGAAAACATTGAAAATGAAATTAAAATAGGAGAAGAATATTGGGTGTTAATTAAAAATATTAGTCAAGACGGAAAGATTTCTGTTTCTTTAAAAGATGCCCGAAAATAATTCTGAGGAAATAAAATATAGCTTTTTGAGTCCTGAGCATTTAATTGGTGAGGAGGTTTTTGAAGTTAAAAAAGAGGCACCAGAAAAAAAAGAATTAAAAATAGAGAGACACGAACTTCCTTCTTCTGCTCCTTTAATTAAAACGGAAATTGAAAAACCGGTTAAAGAGGGAAAGGAAAAAATTGTAACTCCACCATTTAAGTATGAGGAACTTAAGGTTACTTCCCAACCCCAACCCCAACCCCAACCTTTTGTTTTTAAACCATCAATTCAAGAAAAAACAACAATTGAGGCCAAACTAAAAGTTATTCACGAAGAAGTAGAAGAAAACAAAAGAAAAATTTCTTTTCCTCAGTTTTCTTTTTCTTTAAATCTTAAAATTTTTTTGCCTATATTTTTAGGACTAATAGGAGTTATTTTAATAGTTTTTCTTTTTATTAAAAAAGACTATTTCCAGAAATTTTTAGTTCAAAATGAAGAAAGAAAAATTGAAGAAGAACTTATTTTACCAAAGGAAGAACTAAAAGAACCAGAATTTAAGACTCAAGAAATAAATCTATCATCGAAAACTTCTTCAGAAATAGAATTACCAACCCCTCCCCCTGAAGATGTTAAAAAAGAAACCACATTATCAATTAAAGAAAAAACTGAAATTTCTTCTTTAAATTTTCAGCCTTCTTTAGGTATTTCTAATTTCAGTTTTCTGCCTTTTCGAGAAATAAGATTGTCTAATTTAGATGAAAAAGAGTTAACAGAGAAATTAAAAAATTTCTTTCTAAAACAAGAAACGTCTGGTTTTTTAATTAATCTCGAAATAATTTCAAACGGAAAAAGAGTTCCTTTTAGTTTTATAAGAGATTATTTCTTAAAGCCATCATTTACTCAAGATAAATCATTTTTTTATAACAATTTTGGTGAAAAATACAATCTTTTAATTTATTATTCTTTAACAAGAAAACATCCAATTTTAATAGTTGAAGTTAAAAATCCTAATTTAATTAAAGAATTTAACGAAAAATGGGAAAAAAATAGTTTAATTAAAGATATAACTACTTTTTTTATAGATTATCCTTTAGGAAAATTAATAAAAAACTTTTCTAATAAAGAAATTAATAAAGTCCAATACCGCGTTGCTTATTTTGAAAACAATTCTTCCTTTTATTGGTTATTATATAATAATTATGTAATCTACGGAACAAACGAAAACAGTTTAGAAAAGGTTTTAAGTTATTTAAAATGATTAATCTTGAAGAATTTAAAAATAAACTTTTAAAAGAAAGAGAAGAGATCTTGCTTTTACTTGAAAATCTTGAGACTCAAAAAGAAGAATTAAAAGAAGAACCAACTTACGAAACAAGTGATTATGCTAATATTTATGAATTTCGTGAAGAAATCCATCTTCAAGAAGAATCCCTTCGAAAACGGTTAACTTTAATTGATAAAGCTTTAAAAAAATTTGAAGAAGGGAAATACAGTATTTGTGAAAATTGTGGCAAAGAAATAGAGGAAATAAGATTAAATTTAGATCCAGCAACTCCTTATTGCCGTTCTTGTGCGAGTAAATTCTTAGTTTAGAGATAAATTTCTTAAAATGGTTAAAATTCGCAATTTTGCTATTATAGCTCATATCGATCATGGAAAATCTACTTTAGCTGATAGATTTTTGGAGATTACAAAGACAGTTCCTAAAGAAAAACTTATTCCTCAATATTTAGATAGATTGTCTTTAGAAAGAGAAAAAGGTATAACGATTAAAATGCAACCCGTGACAATGAAATACAAAGATTTTTTCTTAAATTTAATTGATACCCCTGGACATGTTGATTTTTCCTACGAAGTTTCTCGAGCTTTAGCTGCTGTTGAGGGAGCAATTCTTTTAATTGACGGCACTCAAGGAATTCAAGCTCAAACTGTTTCTAATTTTGAATTAGCTAAAAAGCAAAACTTAAAAATTATTCCAGCGATAAATAAAATTGATTTAGAAATAAAAAATTTAGATGAATTAATGTTAGAAATCTATGAATTAACCGGAGAAGAGGAAATTTATCTTATTTCGGCTAAAACAGGGAAAGGCATAGAGGAACTTTTGGAGGGAATTATTAAAAAAATCCCCCCACCACAAATTGAAAAAAGTAAATATTCTCAAGCTTTAATTTTCGATTCTCATTTTGATCCTTATAAAGGAGTTATAGCTCATATCAGGGTTTTTAGGGGAGAATTTAAAAAAAATGAATTTGCTTTTTTAAAACAAAAAAATTATAAATTCAAAATTCTTGAAGTTGGTATTTTTAAACCTGAACTTTTTGAAGTTGATGTTTTAAGCGAAGGAATGATTGGTTATTTAGCTACCGGAATAAAAGACCCAGGAATTTTAAAAATAGGAGAGACAATAACTTTAGATCCAGATTCTCCACCTCTTCCTGGTTATGAAGAACCTGTTCCCAATGTTTTTGCTAATATTTTTCCTAATGATGAAAAAAAATATGAAGTTTTTAAAGAAAATGTTTTAAAACTTCATCTTAATGATCCAGCTATATTTCTTCAGCCGTGCGCTCATCCTCTTTTGGGCAAAGGTTTTACTGTTGGTGCTTTAGGGCTTTTACATTTAGAGATTTTTGAAGAAAGATTAAAAAGAGAATTTGGGACAGAAATTTTTATTTCTGTGCCATCGGTTAAGTATTTAGTGAAACTTAGAAATCAAAAAATTCTTGAAATTAAAAATGCTCAGGAATTGCCCGATGAGTTTCAAATCGAAGAAATTTTAGAACCAATTGCTAATGTTGAAATTTACTCTCCATTAAATTTTTTGGAAGGTATTTCTCTTTTAATTAAAGAACATAGAGGAGAAATTATAAAAATTGATTATGAACAAAGAATAATAAAAATTTCTGCAAAATTGCCTCTTGAAGAAATTGTTTTTGGGTTTTTTGATGAACTTAAATCTCTTTCTTCAGGTTATGCTTCTTTAAAATGGACTTTTTCTCATTATGAAAAAAGTGATTTAGTTAAGTTAGATATTTTAATTGCTGAAGAAAAAGAACCAAGTCTTTCAAGAATAGTTCCTCGGGAAAAAGCAGAAAGAATTGGAAGAAAAATTCTTTTAAAACTAAAAGAACTTTTACCTCGTCAAGAATTCCCTATTAAACTTCAAGCAAAAGTTAATAAAAAAATTATTGCTCGCGAAACAATACCTGCTATTTATCGAGATATTGCTGGTTGGCTTTATGGTGGTGATCGAACAAGAAAAATGAAATTGTGGCAAAAACAGAAAAGAGGAAAGAAAAAATTGGAAAAAATTTTTAAAGGTAAAGTTAAAGTACCAAACAATGTTTTAAAAGAGATTTTAAAAACGAGATGAGATTTTTGATTCAAAAAATTAAATCTTTAAAAATTTATAAAGAAGAAAAACTAATTTTAAAACTTAATGATGAACCTTGTTATTTAGTTTATGTTGGTATTGAAAGGGGCGACGATAATAAAGATCTTCAGGAAATTGTTAAAAATTTCGAAGACCTTCAAATTATCGAGGAAGGAGGTAGGTTTTTAAAGAAAATTAAAGAAATTAAACCAAAATTGGTTTTTGTTTCTAATATTACTCTTTTAGCTAATTTTTCTAAAGGAAGGATAAATTTTAATAGTTCAATTAATTCACAATTAGCCAAAGAAATTTTCGAAAATCTTATTGGATTATTTAAAAATTATGGCTATAATGTTTTTAGTACTGATTTTGGAAGCTATCTTGAAATTGAAAGTCTTAATCAAGGCCCTATTAATTTTTATTTAACTTTTTAATGATTAATTTTCTTTTAGGATTTTGGACAGCTGATCTTCTTTTTTCTTTAGTTTTTTATTTTAAAAAAGAAATAATCGTAAATTTAAATCAAAAACTTGTTTTCTTTTCAATCATCGTCGATATTTTTCTTTTAGCAGTTCTTTTTCTTATAAAACATGGACAAAAAATTTCAAGATCTTAAAAATCTTAGACATTCTTTGGCTCATCTTTTAGCAAGTGCTTTTTTAAAAATTGACCCTGAAGCAAAATTAGGAATTGGACCAACGACTGAAGAGGGTTTTTATTATGATTTTTTGCCATCGATAAAAATTGATGAAAGTTATCTTGAGAAACTTGAAGAAATAATGAAAGATTTAATTAAGCAAAATTTAAAATTTGTTGGCAAAAAAATTAGTTTTTCTGAAGCAAAAAAGATTTTTAAAAATCAACCATTTAAACTTGAACTTATAGATGATTTAAAAAAATACGGAACAACCGAATATCACGAAATTCAGCTTATTAAAGAAAAAAAGAAAAAACCCAAAAAACTAAACAAGATAACAATTTATCAAACAGGAGATTTTATTGATTTATGCCGAGGTGGACATGTTAAAAATACTAAAGAAATAAATCCTAATTCGTTTAAACTTACAAAAATTGCTGGTGCTTATTGGCGAGGAGATGAGAAACGACCAATGCTTTTAAGAATTTATGGGGTTGCTTTTAAAACAGAAAAAGAATTGAAAGAATACTTGGAAAGACAAGAAATAGCTGAAAAATATAATCACCGCGTTTTAGGTGAAAAATTAAAAATTTTCTTAATTAGTAATTATGTTGGTAAAGGATTGCCACTTTTAATGCCCAACGGTGAAAAGATAAAACATATCTTAATGAACTATATGAGAAAAAAAGAAGAAAAATACGGTTATACTTATGTTTCAACCCCCCACATTGCTTCTTATAAACTTTACGAAAAAAGTGGTCACTTGGTTTATTATCAAAAAGATATGTTTAAAGTTGTTGATCCTGAAGGTGAAGATTTCTATTTAAAACCAATGAATTGTCCTCATCATCATATGATTTATCAAGAATTAGTTAAAAGTTATCGTGATTTACCATTAAGACTTGCTGAGGCTGGTTCTGTTTACCGTTATGAAAAATCTGGAGAAGTTTATGGTTTAATGAGAGTTAGAGGTCCAATTACACAAAATGATTCTCATATTTACACAACTGAAGAGAATCTTGAAGAAGAATTTAATAAAGTTTTAGATTTGTTTTTCGAAGTTTTTAATGAAATAAAGGTTATAAAAGACTACTGGTTTAGGTTATCTTTACCTGATTTTTCAGGAAAAAATAAAGAAAAATATGGAGGCGATTTAAAACTTTGGAAGTGGGCAAGTAGATTGATTAAAGATATTTGTAAAAAAAGAAAACTTGAATTAGTTGAAGGAATTGGAGAAGCTGCTTTTTATGGACCTAAACTCGATATTCAGATTAATAATATTTATGGAAAGGAAGAAACTTTAGCTACTATTCAAGTTGATATTTTGGTTCCCAAAAGAATGGGCCTTATTTATATTGATAGAAAAGGGAAAGAAAAAAACCCAATTGTTATCCACCGAGCAATTTTAGGTTCCTATGAGAGATTTATAGGTTTTCTTTTAGAAGCAACTCGAGGTGAACTTCCTTTGTGGCTTGCTCCAATTCAGGTAGTTATTTTGCCTGTAAGTGAAAAGAATTTAGCTTATGCTCAAAATGTTTTAGCTTTAATTAAAGAAAAAGGGTTTCGTGGAGAAATTAGAAGCGAGGAATCTTTGTCAAAAAGGATTTTATTAGCTGAAGAAGAAAAAATTCCTTTAATGGTGGTTGTTGGTGAAAAAGAGGAAAAAAATAGAACAATTTCTTTGAGAATTAAAAGAGAAGGAGATCTTGGTGAGGTAAAAATTGAAAAGCTTTTTGAGATATTGGAAGAAAGGAGTTTGTAGTGTTAATACTTGATTTTCGGATTACTCATTACATGTTTGAGAAATTTTGAAGGATCCGTTAGGGCTCCTTTTTTATTGACTTTTTTTAAAAAATTATGATAAAATTTGAAAAATAACCTAAAATTTTTGAAAATTTATATTAAATGAGGTCGCTTTTTATTTTTGTCTTAAAAAATTAAAAATGGCAGCAGCAAAATTTGAAAGAACAAAACCTCATATTAATGTTGGAACAATCGGGCATATTGATCATGGAAAAACAACTCTCACCGCAGCGATACTTTATATTCTTAAGCTTAAAGGACTTGTGGAAAAAGCATTATCTTATGAAGAAATTGATAAAGCTCCAGAGGAAAAATTAAGAGGAATAACTATCAACATTCATCACTGTGAATATGAGACTGAGAAAAGACACTATGCTCATATCGACTGTCCTGGTCATGCTGATTATATTAAAAATATGATTACGGGTGCAGCTCAAATGGATGGAGCAATTTTAGTTGTTGCAGCAAATGATGGAGTTATGGCCCAAACAAGAGAACATATTTTATTAGCTCGTCAGGTTAATGTTCCGGCAATTGTTGTTTTCATTAATAAAGTCGATATGGTACCCGATAAAGAATTGGTTGATTTAGTTGAAGAAGATGTTAGAGCTGAACTTAAAAAACATGGTTATCCAGGTGATGAAGTTCCAGTAATTCGTGGTTCTGCTCTAAAAGCTTTAGAAGCAAAATCACTTGACGATCCATGGGCAAAACCGATTCTTGAACTTCTTGATGCTTTGGATAATTATATCCCTGAACCAGTAAGAGAAATTGATAAACCATTCTTAATGCCCATTGAAGATACTTTTTCAATTGAAGGAAGAGGAACAGTTGTTACTGGAAGAATTGAAAGAGGGAAAATTAAACTTAATGAAGAAGTAGAAATAATTGGTTTAAAGCACGACATTCTTAAAACGGTAGTTACTGGAATTCAAATGTTTCATAAAGATATGGATGAAGCTATTGCCGGCGATAACGTTGGTCTTCTTTTAAGAGGAGTTAAAAAAGAAGAGGTTGATAGAGGTATGGTTGTTTGCAAACCAGGTACAGTTACTCCTCATACTGAATTTGAAGCTGAAGTTTATGTTTTAACTCCCGAAGAAGGAGGAAGACATACTCCATTTACTTCAGGATATAAGCCTCAATTTTATTTTAGAACTACCGATGTTACTGGAGAAATTACTTTGCCCCAAGGAATTGAGTTTGTTAATCCTGGTGATAACGCTAAAATAAAAGTTTCATTAATTTATCCAATTGCTATTGAGGAAGGTTTAAGATTTGCTATTCGTGAAGGAGGAAAAACAGTTGGTGCGGGTGTGGTGACTAAAATCTTGAAATAAAAAATAAAATGCCTAAAATTCAAAATAAGACAGAAAATAAAATAAGAGTTAGATTTAAATCTTACGATCACCGACTTTTAGATAAATATTTAAAGGAATTTGTTAATGTTTTAAAGAAAGAGGGAGTTCAGATTAGGGGGCCGGTCCCCTTACCTACAGAAATTAAAAGATATACTGTTAATCGGTCACCATTTATTTATAAGGATTCTCGAGAACAATTTGAAATTATTATTCATAAAAGATTGATTGACGTTATTAATCCAACACCAAGAATTTTAGAAATTTTTAATTCTCTTGATTTACCCGCTGGTATTGAGGTTGAAATAAAAATCTACTAAAAATTTAAACTTAATCTCTTAAAAATTATGATTCTAGAGTTAAAACCAAAATTTTTGTTAGGAAAGAAATTGGGAATGACTCAAATTTTTAAGAATGATTTTACTATTCCGGTAACAGTTATTCAAGCTGGTCCTTGTAAAGTTGTTGGATTGAAAACTAAAGAAAAAGATGGTTATTCAAGTGTTATTTTAGGATTTGGAGAACGAAAGAGGATAAAAAAACCTCTCCAAGGAATTTTAAAAGATTTAGGTAACTTTGAAGTGATAAAAGAATTTAGAATTCCTGAACAAAGTTTAAGTAATTTTAAAATAGGAGATATTTTAACAGTTGATATTTTTGAAATTGGCGAATTTGTAAATATCAGAGGAAAAAGAAAAGCTAAGGGTTTTCAGGGTGTGGTTAAAAGACATGGTTTTAGTGGAGGTCCTAAGAGTCATGGTCAAGAAGATAGATTGAGACATCCAGGTTCAATTGGTGGAACTAACCCTCAGAAAGTAATTAAAGGAAAGAAAATGGCAGGAAAAATCTCACCAATATTTGTTACAGTGAAAAATTTAGAAATTGTTGATATTCTTCCTGAAAATAATTTGCTTGTTGTTAGAGGAAGTGTTCCTGGTTCTAATAAAGCCATTCTTGAAATAAGAAGCAATTTTCTAACTAATAAAGGAAATATTTACCTTTATAAAGAATCATTAAAATCGGTTTAGAGATTTAAAAGCAAATGAAAATCCCTGTTTATAATTTAAAAGGAGAAAAGATTGAAGAAATAGATTTACCAGAAGAGAAATTTTCTCTTCCTTTTAACCATGCTTTAGTTCACCAAGTAATGAGATGGCAAATGATGAATTCTTATTTTCCTTATGCTCATACTAAGACAAGAGGTGAAGTAAGGGGAGGAGGAAGAAAGCCTTGGCCACAAAAAGGAACCGGAAGAGCAAGACACGGTTCAATAAGATCACCGATTTGGAGAGGTGGGGGAGTGACTTTTGGTCCAAGAAAAGAAAAAAAGAGAGAATTGAAAATTAATAAAAAAATGAGAAGAAAAGCAATTTTTATTGTTCTTTCAGAAAAAATTAGAAGAAATTTATTAAAAGTTTTTGAAAAGTTTGATTTTGCTAAAAAAACTAAAAAAGCTGAAGAATTTTTAAAAAATTTTTTGGAAGAAAGAAAAACAAAAAAGAAAAGAGAAACAGTTCTTTTAGTAACGGAAAACGATTCCAAAGAAATTAATTACGCTGTAAGAAATTTGCCCTATGCTAACACTATTTCAGCAAGAAATTTAAATATTCTTTCTCTTTTAAACCATAAATATATTTTTTTAGAAAAAGGAGCGATTCAAAAAATTCAAGAAACTTTTAAAATTTAACCATGTCCTTGTGGGATAAAATTTGGGGAGGTAAAATTTGGGGTAAGAAAAAGAAAGAAAAAGAAGAAGAAAAGAAAGAAGAAATTAGAGAAATACCTGTATCATTAGAAAGCAAGTACTTATTTATTCCTTATATAAGCGAAAAAAGTTTAAAACTGGCAAGGGAAGAAAACGTTTATACTTTTCTAGTTGATCCAAAATTGAATAAAAATCAAATTAAACAAATTATTAAAAGTAATTTTAAAGTAAATCCGCTAAGTATTAGAACCATTAATTACCCCAAAAGAATTAGAGGAGTTTTTCGAATAAAAAGCAAAAGGCCAAAGTTTAAAAAAGCTCTAATAAAACTTAAAGAAGGCGAAAGTTTGCCATTTTTCGAAACATAGTTTAAATTTTATGGTAAAATTAAAATATATTGCCCTAATTTTTTTTATTTTTTAAAAAAATGCCAGTAAAAATTGTTAAGTCAAGAAGTAAAAGTAAGATTGTCAAGGGTGTAATTGATTATAAGAAAGTTTTAACAACTGATGAACCTTATAAACCTCTTTTAATTTCTCTGAAAAAAAGAACTGCCAGAAATAACCAAGGAAGAATTACTACGAGGTTTCGTGCCAATCCTTATCATCGAAGACTTTATCGATTAATTGATTTTTCCCGTTTAGATAAAAAAGATATTCCTGCTAAAGTTGAAACAATTGAATATGATCCTAACCGAACAGCTTTTATTATGCTTGTTTGTTATAAAGATGGAGAAAGAAGGTATCATTTGGCTCCTTCGGAGATTAAAGTTGGAGATGAAATAATTTGTAGCGAAAATGCTGAAATTAAATTAGGCAACCGTCTTCCTTTAAAAAATATTAATCCAGGAACAGAAATTTTTGAGATTGAGATTTTTCCTGGTTCTGGTGGAAAGCTTATAAGATCAGCAGGAAGTTTTGGTTTAATGTTAGGAATTGAAGGTGACTATGCGATTATTAAACTTCCTTCAGGAGAAATAAGAAAAATTCATAAAAATTGTTATGCAACAATTGGTAGGGTTTCTAATTCAGATTACCGGAATGTAGTTATCGGAAAAGCAGGAAGAGCAAGATGGAAGGGATGGAGACCACATGTAAGAGGAAGTGCCATGAATGCTAGAGATCATCCTTATGGTGGTGGTGAAGGTAAAACTCCAAGAGGAACACGAAAAGCTAAAGATCGTTGGGGAAATGTTACTGGTGGAAGAAAAACAAGATCACCTCGAAAACCGTCGACGAAATTTATCTTGCAAAGAAGACCAAGAAAAAGATAATGGGAAGAAGTTTAAAAAAAGGAGATTTTGTTGATCCAAAATTAATCAAGAAAGTAATGAAGGTAAAATCTTTGCCCCGTGATGAATGGGAGAAACATCCTATAAAAACTTGGTCTCGTGATTCGACAATTACTCCGGAAATGATTGGCTTAGTTTTTGAAGTTCATAATGGGAAACAATTTATTAAAATAAAAGTGATCGAAGATATGGTTGGTCATCGTTTGGGAGAATTTGCTCCGACTCGTAAATTTATTCGTCACGGTGGAAAAGCTGCTCGAGAATTAGAAAGAAAATTAGCAGCTGGAAGTTCTCAGAAATGACGGATGTTAAAGCAAAATTAAGTTATTTAAGAATGAGTCCCCGAAAAGTCCGAGTTGTGAGTAAAATAATAAAAGGTTTAGATATTGAAAGAGCCGAAAGAGAACTCTTATTTCGAAATAAAAAAGCAGCTAAAGTTTTACTTAAACTTCTTCGATCAGCTGTAAATAATGCTTTGCAAAAAGGATTAGATAAAAGTAAACTTTATGTTAAAAACGTTCTTGTTAATAAAGGACCAACACTTAAGAGATATTATTTTAAAGCTGGCGGTCGCGTTGGAAGGATAGAGAAAAAAACTTCTCATATTGAAATTATTTTAAGTGAAAAATAAAAAATGGGTCACAAAGTTCCACCTTATGCTTTAAGAATAGGAATAAATAGAAATTGGAGATCACGTTGGCTTTTTAGTAAAAAAACGGCTGTTTTTTTAGAAGCTGATTATTTAATAAGGAAAACAATTGATGAATTGTTTCCGAAAGCAGGGATTATTGATGTAATTATCGAAAGAAAGAGTTTGGATCATTGTAGGGTTGACGTTTTTTCCGTTAAACCAGGAGTTATTATTGGAAAAGATGGACAAAATCTTAAAAAACTTTACAAAAAAATAGAAAAAGTTTTGAAACCTCTTTTTCAAAAACATAATTTAACTTATCCAACTCTTGAAATAAATGTAGTTGAAATTAAAAAACCAAATCTCTATGCTGCCTATTTAGCGGAACAAGCGGCTTTACAAATTGAAAAAGGTGGAAGAGTGAGGACTGTTCTCAAAAACATTGTTGAAAAAGCTAAAAATACAAAAGAAATTCAAGGAATTAAAATCAAAGCTTCGGGAAGATTGGATGGTGCTACTATTCATCGTCATGAAACCGTTAGTTGGGGAAAAATACCCTTATCAAAGTTAATTGCTGATATTGATTATGCTTCGAAAATAGCTTTTACTAAATATGGTATTATCGGAATTAAAGTTTGGCTTTATCGGGGCGACAAAATAGGTTATTTTGATAATGTTACAGCCTAAAAAGTTAAAATATCGTAAAGCTTTTAAAGGTAGATCATTAAAAAGAAAAATTATTACTAAAGGGCATCTTTTGGTTCATGGTGAAATGGGTTTAAAATCTTTAGAAACAAAAATGATTGATAGCAGAGAAATTGAAGCTGCTATTAATGAATTAAAGCGAAGATTAGGAAAAAAAGGTAGATTTTGGTTAAGAATTTTTCCTCATAAACCGAAAACCAAGAAACCACCTGAAGTAAGAATGGGAGGAGGAAAAGGAGATGTTGAAACTTATGTAGCAGTAGTAAGACCAGGAACCATTATGTTTGAAGTTAGTGGTTTACCAGCAAATGATTTAAAAAAAGTATTATATCATGTTCAACGAAAATTATCGGTTAAAACTAAAATTGTTTCTGAAATTTAACCCATGAAAGCCAAAGATTTAAGAAATAAAACAATTGAAGAATTGAAAAAATTAGAGCAAGAATTAAGAAAAAAAATTCAAGAACTTAGAATAGCAAAAAATTTAAAAAAATTAGATAAACCACATCTTTTAAAATTGACCCGAAAAGATCTAGCACGAGTTTTAACGGTTATTAATGAAAAATTAAGAAGTCAAAAAAAATGAGGAAGCGTGTTATAGGAAAAGTTATTTCCGATCGAATGAATAAAACAAGAGTTGTCGTGAGAGAAGTCTTACGAAAACATCCTCTTTATGGTAAATATTATAAACATCGAACAAAATATTATGTACATGATGAAAAGAATGAATCAAAAATAGGCGATTTTGTTTTAATTGAAGAAACAAGACCCCTTTCAAAGTTAAAAAGGTGGCGCTTAGTAAAAATAATTAAATCAATTCAAAAATGATTCAGAGACGAACAATTTTAAAGTGTGCCGATAATTCTGGAGCCTTAAAACTTCAATGTATTGGAATTGTTAAAAAAGGAAATGCTCGTTATGCTGAAATTGGTGATATTATTACTTGTTCTGTTAAAGAAGCTGAACCACGAAGAGAAATTCAAAAAGGAATGGTTGTTAGATGTTTAGTTGTTAGACAAAAAAAACCATTTAGACGAAAAGATGGTACTTATGTTAGATTTGAGGAGAATGCTTGTGTAATTCTTCGTGGAGAAAAAGATATTTATGGCACTAGAATTTTTGGTCCAATTCCAAGAGAAATTAAAGAGCTGGGTTACGAAAAAATCGCTAATCTAGCTCCGGAAATTGTTTAGGAAAATGAATAAAATCAAAAAAGGTGACACCGTATTAATAGTTAAAGGGAAAGATAAAGGAAAGAAAGGCAAAGTGATAAAAGTGATTCCTAAAGAAATGAGAATTGTTATTGAAGGATTAAATTTAGTAAAAAAACATGTGAAACCAAAAAGAGCGGAAGAAAAAGGAAGGATAATAGAAATTCCTGCTCCAATTTCTTGGAGTAATGTTAGATTGATTTGTCCTTCATGTTCTAAACCAACAAAAGTCGGTTTTCGTTCTGAAAAAAATAAAAAGGTCAGATATTGTAAGAAATGTAAAAATTCTATAGACTAAAATGCCCTTAAGAGAGACTTTTTATTCCCATATAATTCCTCAACTCAAGAAAGAATTGAACTTAAAGAATGATTTAAGAGTTCCTCGGCCTCTTAAAGGAATTGTTCAGATTGGTATTGGGAAATTAATTTCAACTCATCCAGAAAATAAAGATAAGATTATTGAAGATGCTTCATACGTTATTTCCATGATAACAGGACAAAAACCAAAATTAGTTTTAGCAAGAAAGTCAGTAGCTGGTTTTAAGTTAAGAAAAGGTATGCCAGTTGCTGTTTTAGTTACTTTAAGAAAAAAGCGACTTCTCGATTTTATTGAAAGACTAATAACCTATGCTCTTCCGCGAGCAAAAGATTTTAAGGGAATCTATCCTAATCATCTTGATAAAAAAGGAAATCTTAATTTAGGTTTTAAAGAAGTAAATATTTTTCCTGAAGCAATTTCTGATAAAATTAAATATAGTTTTGGTTTTGAGGTAAATCTTGTTGGTTCAGGAAAAACAAAAGAAGAAAATATTAAACTTTGGTCATTTTTAGGGTTTCCTTTAAAAATATAATGCCAAGCAAAGCCCAAATAGAAAGATGGAAAAGAGAACCGAAATATAAAACAAGAAAAAGAAATTTCTGTTTTCGTTGTGGAAGAACAAGAGGATATTTTCGTGATTTTAATTTATGTCGAATTTGCTTAAGAGAAATGGCTCATAGGGGCGAAATTCCTGGACTTAAAAAAGCCAGTTGGTAATCATGGTTATGACTGATCCTTTAGGAGACATGTTAGCAAGAATTAAGAATGCTTTAGCTGCAAAAAAAAATAAAGTAGAAATTCCTTATTCTAAATTAAAAATTGCCGTTTTAAAAATATTGAAAGATCATAATCTTATAGAAGATATAAAAGTTTCTGGCGAGGGAATAAAGAAAAAAATTATTGTTTATCTTAAATATGATGAAAATGGAACACCTCTAATCGAAGATTTAATTAGAGTTTCCAAACCAGGAAGACGAGTTTATATGGGTTATCGTGATTTTAAAAAATTAAGATCAGGTTTTGGTTTTAGAATCGTCTCTACTTCTCGAGGAATTATGACAGATGTTGAAGCTAGAAAAAGAAAATTGGGCGGTGAAATTATTTGCGAAGTAAGATAATGTCTAAAATAGGTAAAAAACCGATAAATATTCCTGAGAATGTTAAGGTGGAGATTAATGGTTCTTTGGTTAAAGTTTGGGGACCATTGGGAAATTTAGAATTCGAGTATCCGTCTCATATTTTTAAGATCGAAAAAGAAAATAACATTTTAAAAATAATACCTCTTCAAGAATTAGATAAAAAAACAAAACCCTTATGGGGAACAATTCGAAGTATTCTTAATAATAAAATTCTTGGAGTATCACAAGGATTTAAAAAAACCCTTATTCTTCAAGGCCTTGGTTATAATGCCGAGATAAAAGGTAATAAGATTGTTTTCAGATTAGGTTTTTCTCATTTAGTTGAGGTTGAAATACCTCAAGGAATTGAAATTGAACTTAAACAAGAAAAAGGAAGAGTTATTATAATTATTAAAGGAATAGACAAAGAGAAAGTTGGTAATTTTGCAGCGAAAATAAAATCTCTTAAGCCAGCCGATAGATATCATCTTAAAGGTTTTATGTACGAGGGCGAGTTTATTCCCACTAAACAAGTCAAAAAACTTGGTAAATAGATATGTTAAAATTATCGAAAAAAGAAAAAAGAATAAAAAGACACAAAAAGATAAGAAAGAAGATTTTTGGAACTCCAGAAAGACCAAGACTTTCTTTTTATAAAACAAATCAACATGTTTATGCTCAAGTTATTGATGATACTCAAGGAAGAACTCTTGTATCTGCTTCAAGTCTTGAATTTAAGAATCAAAAATTAACAAACAAAGAGAAAGTTTTAAAAACAGCCGAAATTTTAGCTCAAAGACTTAAAGAAAAGAACATTTTTCAAATAGTTTTTGATCGTGGTGGTTTTAGTTATAAAGGTCGAACCAAAGATTTTGCTGAAGCTTTGAGAAGATTGGGAATTAAGTTTTAAATTTTAAAAATGATCAAAGAGAATTTTCAATACGAAATACTTGATCTTGCAAGAACAGCTAAAGTAACTGAAGGAGGAAAAAGATTGAAAATAAGAGCCGCTGTGGTTATTGGTGATTTAAACGGTAAAATAGGCTTTGGTGTTGGTAAGGGTCAAGATAAAAGCGATGCTTTTCAAAAAGCAATTTTTCAAGCACAAAAAAATTTAATTAATGTTCCTATTGTTAATGGAACCCTACCTTTTGAAGTTAGAGCTAAATTTAAAAGTTCAGAAGTTTTATTAAAACCCGCTAAACCGGGAAAAGGTTTAATTGCTGGAGGTCCGGTAAGAAAAGTGCTTTTTCTTGCTGGTTATAAAGATGCAACAGCTAAAATTTTAGGTGTTACCAAAAATAATTTTACAAATGCTTTAGCTACTATTAAGGCACTAGAAAAGTTGGCTAATATTTATGAAAATAAATTAAAATTAAAAGATATTTTAGAAAAAAAGAAAAATGGTTCAAATTAATGAAATAAAATTTAAATTAAAGAAAAAGAAAAGAATTGGACGAGGAGGTAAGAGAGGAAATTATTCAGGAAGGGGGATAAAGGGTCAAAAAGCAAGAGCAGGTGCAAAAATTAGACCAGCTTTAAGAGATATTATTTTGAAATTTCCAAAGAAGAGAGGGGTTGGAAATATAAAAATTGAAAAAAAGATTTTAGAAATAAATCTCGATTGGATTAATAAATTTTTTAATGATGGTGAATTGGTTACTCCTGAAAGGATTTTAAATAAAATTAGAATTCCTAAAAGTTATAAAAATCTTAAAATCAAAATTTTAGGTAGGGGTAAATTAACAAAAAAAGTTATTTTTTCTCAAGACTTTCTTTTTTCTAAACGAGCCTTAGAAAAAATTAAAAATCAAGGTGGAGATATTAAATGAATTTTTTTATAACCTTTAAAAATTTTTTAAAAGTAAAGGATTTAAGAAGAAGATTTTTAATTATTCTCCTTTTACTTGCTCTTTATAGATTTTTTTCAACCATTCCTCTTCCTGATGTCGATTTAGAAAGATTTAGAACTTTATTTAAAACTAATCAATTTTTTGGTCTTTTAAATATATTTTCCGGAGGAGCTTTATCAAATCTTTCAATTGCTCTTTTGGGGGTTGGGCCTTATATTACTGCTTCGATTATTCTTCAGCTTCTTACTCTAATTAGTCCAAAACTTAAGAATTTATATTATGAAGAAGGAGAAATGGGGAGAATGAAAGTTAACCAATACGCTAGATTAATTACGGTTCCTATTTCTTTTATTCAAGCAATTGGTTTTTTAAATTTCTTAAATTATCAAAACCTTATTATTCTTAGTTCAATCTTCGATTTAGTAAGAGATGCTTTTTTAGTTACCGTTGGATCAATGATTGTTATGTGGCTTGGAGAAATTATTACTGAACAAAAATTAGGTAACGGAATTTCTTTAATTGTTTTTTCGGGTATTGTAGCTAATTTACCAGTTAATATTTTGAATGCTTATTTAACTTTTACTTTTGATAAATTCTTTTCTTACCTTCTATTTATTTTATTAGCTTTTCTTATAATAGGTGGAGTTGTTTTTATTAATGAATCGGAAAGGAGAATTCCTTTAGTTTTTTCTAAAAGAGTTAGAGGTAATCGACTTTATGGTGGACAAACAACCTATTTACCTGTAAAATTGACTCAAGCCGGTGTCATACCTATTATTTTTGCTTTAGCTGTTTTGGTTTTTCCTCAATCGTTCTTGCAATTTTTAGGAATTTTAAAAATACCATTTTTTGATATGATCCTTTCAGAAATTAATACTATTTTAAATAACAATTTTATTTTTGCTTCCCTTTATTTTATTTTAGTTTTTGCTTTCACTTATCTTTATACTTCGATAACTTTTAATGCCGAAGAAATCTCTAAGAATTTTCAAAAAACGGGTGCTTTTATTCCTGGTATTAGACCAGGTGTAGAAACACAAAAATTTTTAAATAAAACTCTTCAGAGAATTAATCTTTTTGGTGGTTTGTTTTTAGGATTGATAGCTATTTTACCTTATATTTTTCAAATTTTTAGTCCAACCCAGTTTCTTATTATTGGAGGAACATCTATTCTAATTTTAGTTTCCGTAGCTATTGAAACAGTTAAGCAAATTGAAGCTGAGATGAGTTTAAGAAAATATGAAATTTAAAAAAAAGATCTTAATCTTCTTAACCGGAGCACCAGCAGCTGGGAAAGATACTCAAGCAAAAATTTTAGCCAAGAAATTAAAAGCTAAAAGAATTACTATTTCGGAGGTTTTAAAAGATTATTTTGAATACAAGAAAAGAAGATTTATAAAAATCGGAAAAACCTTAATTGACTTAAAAAAAGAAAAAGAAAATTTTATTTCTGGTAAATTGGTGTCATTTAAATTTGTAAGTTGGTTGGTAGAAAATATTATAAAAAATAATTTGCCTCTTAAACAAAACTTAATTATTGTTGGCGGTCCGCGAAGTCTCTTAGAGGCAAAGAATTATTTAAATTTAGTTAAAAAAGAAAAAATAAATTATCTTTTTATTTGTTTAAAAATAAGTGAGGATGAAATTTATAAGCGAACAGCTAAAAGAAAAAGAATTGACGATGTAAAAGAAATTGTTAAAGAAAGAATAGAAAACTTTAAAAAATATACATTACCAGCTATTAAATTTTTAAAGACCAAAGGAGAAATTTTAGAAATTGATGGTGAAGGGACAGTTCAAAAAGTTCACCAAAATATTTGGAAAGAAATAAATTCACGGTTAAACCTCTAGAGGGTTTATTTTAATCTTTTCCGGTTTAAACTCGCTTAAATGAAGTATTTTTTTTAAATTGTGTTCGCCGCTTTCTCTGCGAATAATTATCTCTAAAAATTTTTTATTTCTTATTCTGTATGGTTTAGCTAAAATTGGACCAATTATTTCTTCAGGAGTTATTTTTTTTAATTTTTCTTTTAACTCAATGAATTCTTTTTGAATTTTGTAAAAATCTTTGCTCCCCTTTATTATTTTTATTATCTTTGAATAAGGTGGAAGTTTTGAAACTTGCCTTTCTTTTAGAATTCTTTCCAAAATTTTTCCTTCTTTTATTTCTTTTTCGATTAGAGGATTTCTTAAATAAGTTACCAGAAAAACTTTTTTTGATTTTTGATTAAAATAATGAAGAAGACGTAGATATTTTTCTCTTAAAAATGGGTCATAAGATAAATAAAAATTTTCAAAATTAAAGAAAAAAACAGCTTCAACCTCAGGTGTTAGTCCAGAAATCAAGGATAGACTACCAATAAGAATGAAACTTTCTTTTTTGCTTATTTCTTTTATCATCTTTTTTGTTTTTCTTTTAATTAAGTAGACGTTAGGTAAGTTTTTTAAGAGACTATAAATTCCTATTGCTCCTATTTTTTTTAAAGAAAAAGAATCTTTAGATTTACAATTAGGACAAATTGTTAAATTCAATTTTTTTTCTTTTAAACATAGAGAGCAATAAACCTTTTCATCTTCTACTATGAGATCGCTTTGACAAGTTTCACATTTTAAAGAATAAAAACAGGTTTGACAAATTAAGCCTCTACCTTTAATTTTTTGAGGAATAAAAATTATTACTTTCTTGAAATTCTTTAACAAAACAGCAACTTCTTCAAAATTATTTACAACCGAAAAATCAAAATTTAAATTAATTTCTCTATTTTTAAGAATATCTAAAGAAGGAAAATCGTCAAAAAAAATAATTTGTCTTTTTTTAATAACCGCTAATTTTTTAAAAATTTCTCTATAATCAAAATTAATATTTTTAAATAAGTCATAATAAAAAAAGAGGCCTTCACGGTAAATAATTAAAAGATTAAAAAAATCTATTAGATTAAAAACAAGTTTTTTTGAAGTGATTAAGATTAGTTCTTTATTTTTGAGACCTATTTTTAATTTTTCAATTTTCGATTTAGTAAGAGGAGGAAGAAGACGAAAGATTGGTAAATTAAATTTTTTGAAAAAATTTTCTGCTTCAAAAGCAAAAGAAACCTCTGGTACAACTACTAACGTTTTTTTATTTTTTAAAATTAATTTGTCTATTTCCTTTAACCACTTAAACGAAGTTCTTTTTTCTGATTGAAGAAAAAAATCTTTTAAATCTAACTTTATAAGAGGATAAAAAAAATTTTTCAAAATGAAAGGAAAAGAAAAACCAAAATAATTACTCAACCATTTTATTAAAAAAACATCAGAAGATGAGAGAACCTCTTCATAAGAAATGACTTTATTTATTTTCTTTATTTTGGGCAAAATTTCTTTTATTTCTTGCCTTGCCTTTGATGTTTTTAATACTTCAAAAACAACACCTTTGATTATTTTGTTTTTAAAATTGATTTCTACTAAACTATATGGTTTTAATTTTTCATCGCTAAAATAAGTAAAAAAATCTGGAGAATTGGGAGGAAGAGAAATTAGTGGTATAATATTGAGAGTAAAATATTCTTTTTCTACCATGATTTTTAAAATAGGTATTGATTTAGGAACAGCCAATTCGAATGTTTATCTTCCGGGTAGGGGGGTGGTTTTAACAGAACCAACAGTTGTTGCTTATGATGAAGTTTTTCAGAAAATAATTGCTGTCGGAAATGAGGCAAAAGAAATGATTGGTAAAACACCCCGAGAAATAAAAATTTACAGACCACTTAAAGAAGGAGTTATCGCTGATTATCAAGCAACACTTGCTATTTTAAGGTACTTTTTGAGAAAAATCAAAATAACGCGTTTTTTTAAACCAATTATGGTTATTTCTGTGCCTGCAGGAATTACTTCAACGGAAAAAAGAGCTATTATTGATGCTGGTTTAGAAGCTGGAGCCAGAGAGGTTCATCCTATCAAAGAACCTATTTTAGCTGCTCTTGGAGCTGAAATGCCAATTCAAAATCCTTTAGGAAATATGATTGTAAATATTGGTGGAGGAACTACTGAAATTGCAGTTATTTCTTTGGGTGGGATAGTTAATTTTGAATCTTTAAAAATTGCCGGTGATAAAATGGATGAAGCAATTAGAGAATATTTAAGAAGAAAATTCAACTTAGCAATTGGAGAAAAAACAGCAGAAACAATAAAAATTCAAATTGGCTCTGCTTTACCACTTAAAAATTCTAAAGATGAAATTAAAATGAATGTTTATGGTGTTGATTATTTAACTGGTTTACCTAAAAGCATTGAACTTTCTTCATCACAAATAGCTGAAGCTATTTCAAAGGAACTTAAGGAAATAGTTTCAGGAATTAAAAGAGTTTTGGCATCAACGCCGCCAGAATTAGTTGCTGATATTATGGAAAGAGGTATGGTTCTTTCAGGAGGTGGAGCTCTTCTTAGAGAAATAGATAAGTTAATTACTTTTCAAACATCAATTAAAGCCTATATAGCCGAGAACCCTCTTTTTGCTGTAGCTCGAGGAACAGGAAAAGTTCTTGATAAAATCGAAATTTATCAAAAAATTATTCAGTCTTAATGATTCACGGTCATGAAAAAGAGAAAAATTTTTTAAAAGAATGGTTAGTAAATGAAAAGAAAGGGGTATTAATTTTAAGCGGTCCAGAAGGCGTGGGAAAGTTTAATTTAGTAAAAGAAATAATTTTTTCTTTTGAAAATTGGGAAAAAATTGTCATTCAAACTAAAGATAAAATTTTAAGAATTGAAACAGCTAGATTTCTAGAAAGATTGAGTTATAAAAAAAATAAAGAAAAAAGAGTTATTTTAGTGGATGATTTTCATAAATTAAAAGAAGAAAGTCAAAATGTTATCTTGAAAACAATCGAAGAACCATCTTCTTCAACGCTTTTTGTTTTTGTAACTCATAAATTTAGAAAAATCCTCCCCACGATTAGATCAAGAGCCATTGTTTTAAAATTTGGTTTTTTGGAAAAAGAGTTAACTTTTAAAATATTAAAAGAGAGAAATTTTTCCGATTTTGAAATTGATTTTGTCTTGAAAATTTATCCTTTTCAACCCGGCAAAGCAATTAAACTTTTAGAAGAACGTCATTTTTTTGAATATTTAAAAAAATTTTTCCAAATGACTTCTTTAGAAAAAATTAATTCTTTGAGATTAAAAAATTTTCCCGATGAAGATTCTTTTTTTCGGAATCTTCTTGAAATTTTAATCTTAGTTTATCGCCAAGATCTAATTGAAAAAATTAAAAAAGGTTCCCAACTTAGTTATAAAGATTTTGATAAAATAAAAGAATTACTAGAACTTTATAATGAAACAGAATATGATTTTAATTGGGACCTTCAATTAACAAGTTTTATATTAAATTATGGATAAAGTTTGGAAAGCCTATAAATTTCTCTTATTTATGATTATTTTTCTTTTTATATTTTTTTCAATTTTAAAAATTAATTTTTTGTTCCAAATTGAAGAAATTGGTAAATCAATTGATTTAAGTCGATTATTAAAAAATATTATTCATTTTAGATGATAAATGATTTTAAAAATGAGTTAGAAAAACTTATTTCAGAAGCAAATAGAAAACTTCAAGAAATCCGAGGTCATCGTTTAGGTCTTTCTTTTTTAGAGAATCTTGAAATCGAAATTTATGGTCAGAATTTTCCTTTAAAAGCTTTAGGTTTTATTTCCCAATTAGATTTTCTTACTTTTAAAATAGAAGTTTTTGATGAAAGTATGATAAATGAAATTGAATCGGGAATCAGGAACAAAAATTTAGGTTTGAGTATCTCTAAAGAGAAAAAAAGTTTAATTGTGAAATTTCCTCCTTTAACTGAAGAAACAAAAAGAAATATTTTAAAATCATTAAATCAACTAAAAGAAGAAGTAAGAATTAAAGCAAGAAAATTAAGAGACGAATTTTTAAAAACTTTAAAAAACAAGAAAGAAAAAGGAGAAATTTCCGAAGATAGTTTTTATCGAAATAGAGAAGAGATGGATAAAGAAATTGAAGCTTTTAACAAGAAGGTCGAAGAAATTTTTAAAAACAAAGAAAAGGAAGTTTTAGGTTAATGATGGACATTTTAAGTTTTCTTTTTTTTCTTAATTTGATAATTTTTGTTCATGAATTCGGTCATTTTTTAATGGCTAAAAAATTTAAACTTCCGGTTCTTGAGTTTTCTTTGGGTTTTCCTCCCAAAATTTTTTCTAAAAAAATTAAGGAAACCGTTTGCTCTTTTGGTATTCTCCTTTTGGGTGGTTATGTCAAATTAAAGGGTGAAGAAAATCCCGAAGAAGAAGGTTTTTATACTCTTCCGGTAGGAAAAAGAATAATAATAACCCTCGGCGGTGCTTTAATGAATTTTTTTCTTGCTTATTTTCTTTTTTCTTTAAGTTTTCTAATAGCCTTTCCTCGACCAACTCAGCAAATTATTATTTCAGGTTTTTTGTTAGACTCTCCTTTTAAAGAAATTTTTTCTATTGGTGACATTATCCGAAGTCTAAAAATTGATAACAAAGAATTTTACTTTAAAAACCCCCAAGAGTTTTCTAGTTTTTTAAAAAATAATTTAGGTAAAGATATTGTTTTAAAAATTGAAAGGAGAGGCGAGTTAAAAGAAGTAAATCTTAGGTTACCCGAAAAAGCCCTTTCTTCTGGAGGGGTTTTGGGTGTTTATTTGTCTAATTTTGTTTTCGAAACAAAACCCTTTCCACTTAATTTTGTTTATGGTTTGAAAGAAACCGTATCACAATTTTTAAATATTATTTCAAATTTTTACTTTTTTCTTAAAAGTTTATTTGAAGGCGAAAAAATTGCTGGTGAAATTGTTGGACCTGTTGGTATTTTCTCTTATTATCAGTATATTATTAATAATATTGAGAATTTTGGTTTAGGATATGTTTTTTATTTTATTGGTGTTCTTTCGCTTTATTTAGTTTTTTTTAATATTCTACCTTTTCCAGCTCTTGATGGGGGAAGAGTTATTTTTTTTATTTATGAAGGCTTAACAAAACGAAGGTTAAATGTTAAAATAGAATCTTTAATTCATCAAATAGGTTTTTATTTTCTCTTCTTTCTCCTTTTATTAATTACTTTTAAAGATATTTTAAAATTATTAAAACAAAGATGATGAATATTTCAAAAAAAGAAAATCTCTCTTCTTGGTATCTTACAGTTTTGAAAGAAGCAGATATTTTTGATTATGGACCAGTTAGAGGAACAATCATCTTTAAACCTTATGGTTATGCTATTTGGGAGAATCTTCAAAAACTTCTTGATGGTTTAATTAAAACTAAAATTGGTGCTTTTAATACTTATTTTCCTTTATTTATTCCCGAATCTTTATTAAGTAAGGAAAAAGAACACCTTGAAGGTTTTAGTCCCGAAGTTGCAGTAGTTACTTATGCTGGCGGAGAAGAATTGGAAGAAAAATTAATTGTTAGACCAACATCGGAAACAATTATGTATGATGCTTTTTCTCGATGGATTCAATCGTATCGTGATCTTCCTTTAATTATTAATCAGTGGTGCAATGTTATAAGATGGGAAAAAAGACCATTTCCTTTTTTAAGGAATACTGAGTTTTTATGGCAAGAAGGACACGGTGCTCATGCTACTCATGAAGATTCTCTCGATACCGTTTATAAAGCTCTAGAGGTATATATTGAAGTTTATCAAAAATATCTTGGTATTTTTGGATTTGGTGGACAAAAATCAGAAAGTGAAAAATTTGCTGGTGCTTTAAAAACTTTTACTTATGAGATTTTAATGCCAGATGGTAAAGCTCTTCAAGGTTGTACTTCTCATGATTTAGGACAAAACTTCTCAATTCCTTTTGAAATTAAATTTCAAGATGAAAAAAACCAGCTTAAATATGTTTGGCAAAATTCTTGGGGTTTTTCAACAAGATCTTTAGGAGCTATTTTTATGGTTAATAGCGATGATAAAGGATTAATTTTACCTCCAGCAGTTGCTCCTTATGAAATTGTTTTAATTCCAATTTATTCAAGTAGTAAAGAAAGTTTGATTGTTGAAAAGCTTAGAAAAATAAAAAACCATTTAGAAGAAAATAATTTAAGAGTCTTTTTTGATGAAAACAGAAGCGAAACTCCAGGATTTAAATTTAATAAATGGGATTTAAAGGGTGCTCCTTTTAGAATTGAGATTGGTGAAAAAGAAATTAAAGAAGATAAAATTACTTTTTACCGAAGAGATACAAGCGAAAGAAAAACCTTAAAGTTTGAAGAATTTTTAAAAGATTACGAGGATATTAAAGAAGATTTTGTTAAGAAGTTATTAGAAAAATCAAAAAAACTCACTTTAGAAAATTTTTATGAAATTGAAGATTATGAAGAATTTAAAGAAATAATGACAACTCAAAGGGGTTTTGTTTTTGCTTTTTGGTGCGAAAATGAAATATGCGAGCAAAAAATTAAAGAAGAAACTAAAGCTTCAACACGATGTTTACCTTTAGATTTTAAAGAAGAAAAAGGGAAATGCGTTTATTGTGGTAAAGAAAGTAATCGTCGCTGGATTTTTGCTCAAGCTTATTAAAATGATAAAAATAAAAACAGAGATTTGGTTAGGAATCGATTTAGGGACATCAACAACAAAGGTATATCTTAAAGATAAAGGTTTCATTGCTGAAATCCCAACAGTTATTGCTTTTAATAAAAGAAATCAGAGTATCTTAGCTATAGGTGAAGAAGCTCGGAAAATGATAGGTAAAAATCCTGCTTACATTGAAGTTATAAAACCCGTTAATTTTGGAATTGTGACTAATTTTGATGAAGCTCTTTATTTTCTTGAGGAAATTTTGAGAAACATTAAGAAAGATTATTTTTCTCTTTTCGGGTTAAGGGTTTTAATAGGAATTCCTCTTAATCTTACTGAGGTTCAAAAAAGAGGAGTTATTGATGTTGGCAAAGGTGTTGGAGCAAGAAATGTTTATTTAGTTGAAGAACCAATTGCTTTTGCTTTGGGGGCCAATTTAGATATTGATGAAGCAAAAGGGGTTTTAGTAGTGGATATTGGGGGTGGTACAACAGATATAGCTCTTATTTCTTTGGGTGGTGTTGTTATAGGTAAGAGTATAAAGATAGGTGGAGAAATTTTTAATCAAAATATTATTGAATATGTAAAAGAAAAATACGAAATAATAATAGGTGAAAGCCAAGCAGCCGAGGCAAAATTAAAAGTAGGAAGTTTAAATAATCGCTTACAACCTGCTTCTTTCTTGCTTAAAGGAAGAGATATTTATAGCGGACTACCTAAAGAAGTTAATTTTACTTCCAATGATCTTCGAGAAAGTATTTTTGATTCTTTATTAGAAATTGCAAGCAATTTGAAGGATATTATAAATATGGCACCACCTGATCTTTTAGGTGATGTTACAACTCTCGGAATATTTTTAGGAGGGGGTGGATCATTAATTGAAGGAATCGATAGTTTTTTAGAAAAAGAGGTTAAAATAAAAGTAAATTTAGTTGAAGAACCAAAGTTTGCTGTTATTAGAGGGATAGGTAAAATTATTGAAGATTTTGAAAGATATAGAAAATTTTTAATCAATGTTTGATTTAAAAAAATTTTTAATTTTAACTTTGATAGGATTTTTCATTTTTATTTTATCATCAACAGTTTTAGCCAATGAAGAAAACAAAATTTTTCTTGTTTCTTTAAAAATCCAAAAAATTATCAATGATTTTTTTATCAATTTGAGAGGGTCTTTTTTGAAAAATAACGATGAGTATAGAGAAAAATACTTTTATCTTCTTCAAGAAGTTTCCCAGTTAAAACTCAATCTTAAGAAGATTGAAGAAAAAAACAAATCTCTTGAAGAATTAACTAATATTATTCCTTTAGAAATTTATAAAAAAGATCCTCAAGGTTTATTTTATGCAAGTTTTCGAGATGATGTTAATGAGGGAGATATTGTAATTGATAGAAATTTTGTTTTAATAGGTTTCATTTTTCAAAAGACTAAAAATTATTTAATTATTAAAACTCTACTTCACCCCGATATTGTTTTTAATTTGAGCGATTCGGAAAATAAATTTTTAGGTTCAGGTAGAACTTTAGTCAATGGTTTTGTTGAAATTAATGATGCTAAAAATTATAAAATTAGAAAAGACATGCTTGTTTTTACTTATGGTGGTGATTCTATCTTTAAACCAAATTTTTTAGTTGGCACAATTTCTGATCTTGAACAAGTTAATGTGAATTCTTTTAGAATAATTGTTAAATTGTCTGGTTTATTTGAAGATAATAGGTTTTTTGTTTACAAATGATAATTTTTTTAGGGGGTATTATCCTTAATTTATTCTTTTCTATTTTTTTTCCTTATATTTTTATTAATTCGCTTTTTCTCTGGTTTTATTTATTCCAAAAAGAAAAGAAACTTTTTCTTTTTTTACTTTTAACTTCTTTTTTAAATGACTTTTTTTATTTGAAACCCTTTGGATTTTTTCTCTTTGTTTCTTCTTTGTCATTTCTCTTGGTTTCGCTTTTTTTTAAGTTTTTTAATTATGAAAATTTGTTGCCTCTTTTAACGTCATTTCTTATTTTTAACTTAATTATTTTTTTGTTTTTAAGATTACCTGGTTTTTTAGGAGTTAAATACCTTATCTTTAATTTTCTTCTTCTTCTCATCCCTTTCCTTTTTTTAAGGATGGTTATTAAAATTAGATTGTAATGGATGATGAAATCTTTTTTCTTTCGGGAAGAAGACTAGAAAGAAATATTTCTTTTAATTTTTTAAGAATTTTCTTAATTTTAATTTTTAATCTTAGCTTAACATTCTTTATTTTTCTTTATTTTCAAACAAAATTTAAAAGGGAAGCTATTTTAGCTATTGAAAATACTAAATACTTAACTTTTTTTTATTTTCCTCCTCGAGGAAATATTTATGATCGAAACGGTAGGTTGTTAGCTACTTCAGAAAAAACTTATGATGTATATGTTAATTTAGTTTTGGCTACTAATGAAGAAAAAGAAATCGTTCAGAAAATTATAAAGGAAAAAAATCCGCTTGCATTTTATTGGGGCAATGAATTAATTCTCCGATTTTTAGATTTAAAAGATGTTAATCAAATTTTAGCTTTTAAAGAAAAATATCAAAATATTTTTATTATTCCATCTTATCGAAGAATCTATTTGGGCGGTGAAGAATTAGGTAACCTCTTGGGTTATCTTGGTTTATCACCAGAATCTGAAATTCAAGGAGAATTCAAAGGGCTAGCAGGATTAGAGTTATATTATGATGAGTATTTAAAAGGAAAAATCGGCAAAATTGTTTATTTAAAAACAAAAGAAGGTTTAAAAAAAGTTTATGAAGAAGAACCCCAAAGAGGTAATGATCTTTATTTAACAATTGATTATGAATACCAAAAAGAAGCTTATTTCAAAATCAAAGATTATTTTGAGGAAAGAAATTACCAAAAAGGTAGTTTTTTGGCTTTAGACCCTAATAGCGGAGAAGTTTTAGCTTTTATTTCTTATCCCTCTTTTGATCCGAATATTTTTTTAAAAGATAAATCTAAAGTTCAAGAAGTTTTAAATAATAAGAATAACCCTATCTTTAATAGAATTACTAATGGTCTTTATCCTCCTGGTTCAACCATAAAATTAATTGTTGCTGGAGCGGCTCTTGAAGAAAAAATTGTAAATCCACAAACACTTATTTATTCTCCTGGAGAAATAAAAATCCCCCATCCTTATCTTCCCGGTGTTTATTCAATTTTTAAAGATAATAAAGTTCATGGATGGACAGATATTTATAAAGCAATTTCTAATTCGGTTAATGTTTATTTTTATGTTGTTGGCGGTGGTTATCCTTACCCTAACGAATATTTTCCTTTAAAAGAAGGCTTAGGGGTTAAAAGATTAATTAATTATTTCCGAAAGTTTAATCTAGGAGAGAAAACAGGTATTGATTTTCCTGGAGAAAAAAGCGGTTTCTTGCCTAAAGACATAAATAACTGGAAATTAGGTGATACTTATAATTTAAGTATCGGTCAAGGTAATATTTTAGTTACTCCTTTACAAATAAATTTGTGGACTTCCTATTTTGCAAAAGGTGAAATTTATAAACCCTATCTAGTTAAAAAAATTGTTTCTTCAGATGGGAAGAAAATTATTGAAGAAAAAAAACCCCAGTTGATTAAAAAAGACTTAATAAGTCAAGAAAACCTTAATATTATAAAAAAGGGAATGAGAATGACAGTTACTCAAGGTACAGCTCAAATTTTAAATGACCCTCAATTAGAAATTGCCGGAAAAAGTGGTTCTCCTCAAGTTTTAGGCAAAGAGAAATTACATGCAATTTTTACTGGTTTTATGCCATACTCTAAACCAAAAATTGTTGCTACTCTTCTCATTGAAGAAGTGCCATATGGTTCAATCGCTTCTTTGCCTCTTTATAAAGAGTTGATGCTTTTATGGTACAATTTGAAACGAACTTATGGAGGAAACACTTTTTGAAAAACCAAATTTAACAGACGAAGAAAAATATCTTATTTCACCTTTTTTCACCAATTTAGATAAATCTGTTTATGCTTTTACTTTTTTGCCTCCAGAAGTTGCTGGAGCCCTTTGTTCACGAGCGAGTCGAGCTAAAGAAGATTTAAGGATTGTTTTTTTAAAGGAATTTGTTAAGCCATTTTTAGAATTAGATGATGATTATAAAAAAGCTCTTGATTCCCTTATCAAATTTCTTCATCAATATCCAATAGATGTTCTTTTCGCTAATCCTAAAGCTCGAGATTTTTATATTAAATGGTTAGCTGAATACGGAGATGATTCAATTGCTCAAATGGCCGGAACATGGCTTGTTTATTCAAGTTTAAGTCAAATAGCTATTAAGCATTTTGAAAATCAAAGAATTGGTCTTGCCCCAATTGAAAAATCTACCCGTTATGTTGATTTTTCTTCTAAAATAGAAAATCATTATCGATATTTTGTTCCTCCAGAAATTAATAAAATGGGCTTAAAAGAAGAATATGAAAAAATAATGGATGAAATTTTTGATAGTTATCTTAGAATTCTTAATAAGACTTTTGATTATTTTAAAAAAAATTATCCTGAAGAAAAAGAATTGGTTTTAAAAAGCAAAGCTTTTGATATTTGTCGTTTAATTTTACCCCTATCAACTCTAAGCCAAGTTGCTTTTTATGGAAATGGCCAATCATTTGAATATATGATAAATCGTTCTTTAAATCATCATTTGGAAGAAATTAGGTGGGCAGGGAAAAGAGCTTACGAAGAACTTTTAAAAATTATTCCCTCATTTTTAAGGCGAATTGAAAAAGAAGAATCGTATAATTATCGAAAATACCTTGGCGAAAGAATTTCACGAACTTTTGATATTTTAAAAGAAATAAATTGGCAGAAAGAAGATATTTTTATTGATGGGAGTGTTAAATTAATAGAATATGATGCGGAAGGCGAAAATAAAATAATCGCTGGGCTTCTTTACCCATATCTTAGAGAGCCTTATCAAACTATTTTAGAAAAAATAAAAAAATTAGATTTAAAAACAAAAGAAAAAATATTGGACAAAATTTTGCATGACAGAAGATTTAGATGGTACAAAGTTCCTCGAGCTTTCGAATTTGCTTATTTAAAATTTGAAATTCTTTTAAATATAGGAGCCTGGCGAGATCTTCAAAGACATCGGATGCAAACTCAAATTCATCAAATTTTTACTATTCATAACGGTTTTGATTTACCAGAAGAATTTAAAGAATTTGGCGAAGAAGATTCAGTTCTTGAATTAATAAAAAAAATTGAAGATCTTTATATGAAAATTGCTAAAAATGATGTTTTAGTTTCCCAATATTCTGTTCTTTTTTGCCATAAGGTAAGATTTATTCAATATCAAAATCTAAGACAATTTTTTTGGGAAACAGAATTAAGAACGACTCCTCAGGGACATCCTGATTATAGAAAAATTGAGCAAGTTAAAGCAAAGATAATTCAAAAAATTTATCCTTTGATTTCAAAATATCTTCTTGTCGATTTTAACGAGTACTATTTTGCTCGTCGTGGGGAAAAAGAAAAAGAAGAAAGAAAAAGAGAAGAATTAAAAAAATTTTTAGAAAATGTATAATAAAATAAAAATAAATAGGTCGAATTAAATTAAATAATTTTTTTTATGAATAACCATATTTACAATCTTTTAAGTCAATTAGTTCAAGATAGACGAAGTATTTATCGAATTCAAAAATATTACTTGAAAGACGTTAAAAATTGCAAAATTTGTTCTAATTTTTGGAAAACACTTTTGAAACAAAAAGAGGAAGAAGCAAGAAAAATTTTAGAAATTCTTAAAAATCATAAAGAATTTAGTTTATAATTAACTAAAGCCGACGTAGCTCAGTGGTAGAGCACCGCTCTGGTAATGCGGGGGTCGCGGGTTCGAATCCCGCCGTCGGCTATCTTCCCGAAAATTAAGGTCATTAATTAATTTTCGTCCTTGCTGATTTAAAGTCAGTTAAGGAGCAAATCGATGACTTCTCAGAAAATTGCCGAACTCGAGAAAAGATTTCGCACCCTTTTTTCTCTTTGGATTGATCCAGCAAAGGTCGATCAGCTTTCAATAAAATCAAATATAGATGAAAGAGGTGTTCTTGTTGAAATTACTGGTCCACGAGAAGTTTTAGCAATGATTATAGGGAGAAAAGGTTCGACGATAAATGCTATAAGAAAAATAGGAAAAGTTATTGGAGCATCTCTTGGAGCTGCAGTTTCTATTAAGGTTAATAGTCCAAGATCATAATTAACAAAAAATAAATTTTCTTTTAAAATTTTTTTAGAATGGTTATTTTTTTAGTGTTTTTGAATTTAATTAATCATTATTTAAGTTTTAATTATCATCAAGTTAATTATTATCAAGATAAAATTTTAGCTAATTCTTCATATTTTGATCTGACTGATTTTCAATCGGTAAAAACAGAAGAATTAAGTAAGCCACTTTTTTTAGATAGAAACTTATCAGCTGAAGCTATTTTAGTTAAAGAATTCCGTGGCAAAACATTATATGAAAAAAATGCAAATTTAAAATACCCAATTGCTTCAATAACAAAAATTTTATCTTCATATCTCGCTCTTAAACTCTTTTCTCCTAACGAGATTTTAACCTTCACTTCGACAGCCGTAAATCAACCGGGAGAAGTTGGATCTTTTAAGGTTGGTGAAAAAGTTAGGGTTATTGATCTTATAAAAGCTTCTTTAATTGCTTCAAGTAATGATAGCATTTTTCTTTTAAGTGAATCTTATGGTTTTGATAAATTTATTAGTCTTCTAAACGAAAAATTGAATGAATGGGGATTATCAAATACAAAAATTGAAGATTCTACAGGATTAAGTCCTAAAAATATTTCTACCCCCTATGAGATTTATCAGATTATTTTAAAAATATTTTCCGAAAATCCCGAAATATTTTTTCTTACAAGAGAAGAAAAAGTTATTATTAATGGAAAAATTCTTTGGTCAACAAACATTCTTCTTCCAAGATATAATAAAATAATTGTTGGAGGGAAAACCGGATATACTGATGAAGCGGGTGAATGTTTAGCGCTTATTCTTAAGTTTCCATCCTCCCCCTACATCGGTTTAATAATTTTAAATTCTAAAGATAGATTTGGAGATGCCGAAACAATTATCCGCGCCCTAGCTAAATATTACAATTATGATTTATGAATTTAACCTTCTTGTTATAAAAATAATAAGTATTTTAATTTTCAGTGGTTTACTCTCTCTTCTTTTGGTGCCTATTTATCTTAGAATTGCTCAAAGATTAAAACTTAGTGATACGTTTGTTTCTAAAGAAAGATTAATTCAAGCACCAATTGCTTCAACTACTCTTCAAGAAAAAGCCGATACACCAACGATGGGCGGAGTAATTATTTGGCTTCCCCCTATTATCTTAGCTTTATTTTTTTATCTTCTTAAAAATTTTTTCGGGGGATATTTTGATTTTCTTAATTTTTTAACTCGAAATGAAACATATTTACCAATTTTTGGTCTTTTTTTGGGTGGGATAATAGGTTTAATTGATGATATTTTAAATAAATTTAAGAAAGGCCATAAATTTGGAGCAAAAGAAAAACTTTTGATTTATTTAGGCATAGCTATTTTTTTTGCTTGGTGGTTTACCGTGAAATTAAATTATAGATTTGTTGAAATTGTTGACTTTCGCTTCTTTATTCCTTTTCCTATTTTTTTTATCATTTTTGTCTTTGTTTTTCTTGCTACTTCTCTTTCTTTTAATGAAATTGACGGACTAGATGGACTTTTTGCGGGAGTGGCTATTTCAATTTTAATTTTTCTCCTTTTTGTAAGTCTTGTCGAGGCAAAATATAATCTTGCTTCTTTTATTTCTGCTCTTTTAGGTTCTTTAACTGTTTATCTTTGGTTTAACTCTTACCCTGCTTTATTTTTTGACGGGAATAATGGTTCTTTTTCAGTGGGCACAAGTATTGCTTTAATGTCATTTTTAACTAGTACCTACCTTCTTTTACCATTAATTGGTTTAAGTTTAGTTATTGAATCCGGTTCAGTTATTTTGCAACAAATATCTAAGAGATTATTTAAACGAAAAATATTTTTATCAACCCCAATTCATCACCATTTCAAAGCCAAAGGAATGAAAGAACCCAAAATTGTTATTAGATTTTGGATTATTAATTTCTTGGGAGTTCTTCTTGGTCTAATTTTTTATTTCGTAATTAAGGGTTTAAAATAAATGGCTAAATTTGTTATCAAAGGAGGAAAAAAATTAGAAGGAAAAATAAAAATCAAAGGATCAAAAAATGCTGTTCTTCCTTTGCTTTGTGCTTCTCTTATTTTTTCAGGAAGGACAATTCTTCGAAATGTTCCCCAGATAAGCGATGTTGAAGCAATGATTGAAATTTTAAAACTGATGGGAGCCGAAATTGAAAGGGATGATTCAACAGTAATAATTAATACAAAAAACATTGACTATGTAGATCTTGTTAACCCTTTAATCAGCAAACTTAGAGCTTCGATTTTATTTTTAGGTCCATATCTTTTTCGGTTTGGAAAAATTAAGATGTCTCTTCCTGGAGGTGATGTCATTGGTGCCCGCCCAATCTCAACCCATCTTCAAGCCTTAAGAGATTTAGGTGCCGAAATTGAAGTTAAAAATGGAATTATTGAAGGTCAATTTAAAAAATTAAAAAACCAAGTTATTGTTTTAAAAGAAGTAAGCGTTACTGCCTCAGAATTGGTTTTAATGGCCTCAGCTTTAATTGAAAGACCAATAGAGATTAGGCTTTTAGCTCTTGAACCACATGTTCAAGCTTTAATTAAGTTTCTTCAAAAACTTGGATATTCGATTAAGGGTTTGGGAACCCATTTTGTAAAAATTAAAAAAACCGAAAAGATAAAAAAAGAAATTAATTTTGATATTCCCTATGATTATATTGAAGCAGCAACTTTTATTGCTCTTGGCGCCGCAACAAAAAGTCATTTAGAAATTTTAAATGTGCCCTTTCAAGATCTTGATTCTGTAATTTTAACAGCCAAAGAAATGAATATTAATTTAGAAATAAAAAAAAGATCGCTAATAATTAAACCCTCAAGATTAAAGGGGACAAAAATTCAAACGGGTTATCACCCTAAATTTCCAACCGATGCTCAAGCTCCATTCGGCGCTTTAGCAACTCAAGCTGAGGGAGTAACCCTTATTCATGATTGGATGTACGAAAATAGATTTACTTATTTAAATGAACTTAATTATATGGGAGCTAATACAGAACTTTTAGATCCTCACCGAGCAATTATTATTGGTCCGACCCTTCTTCAGGGAAAAGAAGTTAGATCTTTAGATATTAGATCAGGAATAGCTATTTTAATTGCCGGTTTAATTGCCCAAGGAGAAACAATTATTCATGAAGCAGAAAAAATTGATCGTGGTTATGAAAAAATTGAAGAAAGATTAAAAAATATTGGCGCAGAAATTATTAGAGTAAATGACTAGATCTTTCTCGAGGGAAAACGTCTATTTGATTGAAATCTTTTGGTTCAACTTTGTTTAGATAAAGAATATATCCACTTATAGCAATATTTAAGCCGTTATCGGTTGAAAGTTCTTTTTGCGGAAAATAAATTTTTACATTTTTTAAAAATTTTCTCGCCATTCTCCTTAAGGATAGGTTAGCACTTACCCCGCCAGTTATAACAATACTTTTAGGTTGATAGATCTTAATAGCTTTTCTTATTTTGAAAAGAATAATTTCAAAAATAGTTTTTTGAAGTGATAATGAAAGAGCACTAATTTCTTCTTCATCAAGATCCCCCTTTGCTTTTTTAATGTCATTTACAAGTTCGAGAAAAGCTGTTTTTAGACCAGAAAAACTAAAATTTAACCCCTTTTCTAAAAGCGGTTTAGGTAGAGAATATGACTTTTTAGCTAATTTTGCTTTTTTTTCAATTATTGGTCCTCCGGGATAACCTAAACCTAATATTCTTGCTCCTTTATCAAGACTTTCACCAGCAGCGTCATCAATTGTTTCTCCTAATTTTTTAAATTTTAACCAATTCTCAAAAAAGTACATATTTGTATGACCACCAGAAACAACTAAAACAAGTGAAGGGAATTCAATATTTCTTATCTTTTGCCACTTATTTAATTTGTTTTTTATTACTATTGAGTAAAAATGTGCTTGAAGATGATTTATAGGATATATTTTTTTGTTTAATTTTTTTGCTAAATTCAAAACAAATTCTTTTCCTTGAACAAGTGCTGGTAAAAGTCCAGGACCAACAGAAAAAGCTAAAAAATCAATTTTTCTTAAATCAAAAAATTTTTCTATTTTTTTAAGAAGAATAGGTAAATTTTTTTTATGCTCTCTAGCAGCTAAAATAGGAACAACACCGCCAAAAGGAGAATGAGTCTTTATTTGGCTTCTTAATTCATTAGCTAAAATTCTTACTTTTTTTTCTTTCCCTTCAATTAAACTTATTCCACTTTCATCGCACGTTGTTTCTATTCCTAAAATATAAACCATATATTTAATTGTATCTCATGTTGTGATATAATTTTAATAATAATTAATGCGTTCACGAATTTTTTTAGATATTTTTGAGATTTTTATTATTTTGATTTTTTTACTTCCAATTAGGCTTTTTGTTTTCGAACCGTTTTTTGTTAAAGGAAGTAGCATGGAACCAAATTATTACTCTTTTGATTATTTACTTGTTGATAAATTAACTTACCGATTTATTAGTCCTCAAAGAGGTGATGTTATTGTTTTCCATCCTCCATTTGATAACAAAATTTATTATATAAAAAGGATAATTGGTCTTCCTGGAGAGAAAGTTGTAATTAAAGATTCAAAAATTTTTATTTATAACAGTGAGCATCCTGAAGGCTTTGAGTTAAAAGAGGATTATTTGAAAAATCATTATACAAACGGAAATAAAGAAATTATTTTAGGCCAAGATGAATATTTCGTCTTAGGAGATAATCGTGAAGTAAGTTCTGATTCAAGATCATGGGGACCTGTTAAGAGAGAAAGAATTATCGGAAAGGCTATTTTCCATTTTTCCTTTTATAAATTTTTTTCTAAATTAAAACAATTTATTTTCTAAAATGAAACTAGATTTTAAAAGACCTAAAGGAATGCATGATTATTATGGTGAAGATAGTAATGTTCTTTTAGCTTTATATGATCTTTTTTTCCGTTTTTCTGTAAAGCATAATTTTCAATATATTGAAACTCCGATTATTGAAGATGAGAAAGTTTTTACTAAAAGTTTAGGTCAAATGAGTGATGTTGTTGAAAAGGAGATGTTTTATCTTAAAGATTCTTCTAAAACCGAAAAATATGTTTTGAGACCAGAAAACACCGCTGGTGTTATTAGAGCTTATTTTGAGAATGGATTAAGTTCAGAGCCTCAACCACTTTTTTATTTTTATTTAGGAAAGATGTTTCGAAAAGAAAATCCTCAAAAGGGAAGACTTCGAGAATTTACTCAATGGGGTTTAGAAATTATTAATTCAGAAAATTCGTTTGCTGATTTTTACATTATCTATTTGAATTATAAACTTTTAGTAAAAGAACTTAAGCTAGAAGGAGTGAAAATTCTCTTAAATAGCTTAGGTTGTGAAAAATGTAGACCAAAATACAAAAAGAAACTTATTTCTTATTATCGACGTTATAAAAATAAAATCTGTTATGATTGTCAAAGAAGACTAAAAGAAAACCCTCTTCGCCTTTTAGACTGTAAAAATGCTATTTGCCAACCTTATAAAAAAAACGCTCCTCTTTTGATTGATTATTTATGTAAAAATTGCGAGATCCATTTTCAAAATTTACTACAATTACTTGATAAAAGCGAGGTTGTTTATCAGCTTGATAAAACTTTAGTTAGGGGTTTTGATTATTATGAAAGAACAGTTTTTGAAATTGTAATTGAAGGAGAAAACTTTGCAATTGGTGGAGGAGGAAGATATGATTTAGGAAAAATTTGGGTGAATCAAAATTTACCTTCAGTTGGTTCAGCTTTAGGCGTCGAAAGACTAAAGTTGGTTTTAGAAGAAAAAGGTAAAAAAATTTTATATGCTTCAAAACCGGAAATTTTCGTAGCTTATGTTGGCGAAGAATTAAAACATAAGGCCTTTGAAATTTTAGAAAATATAAGAGATAATTTTGATGTTATTTTTAACTTTTTTAAACAACAACTTTCAGCTCAACTTGAATATGCTAATAAAATTGGAGTAAAATATGTAATAATTGTTGCTTTTGAAGAACTTAGTAAAAATTCGGTTATTTTAAAAGATATGGTTAACGGGACACAAGAAATAATTCCTATTAATCGACTTATCGATGAACTTAAAAAGAGATTAATATCATAAAAATGGAAGATTGTATTTTTTGTAAAATTGCTCATAAAGAAGTTGAAAGTTATATTATTGAAGAATCAGATAATTTCTTGGTTTTTCTTGATATTCATCCTCATTCACCTGGTCATTCACTCTTAATTCCAAAGACTCATTATGAAAAATTTGAAGAAGTTCCTGAAAATTTGGGTGAAGAATTCTTGAAAATTGCTCGACGAAGTGTTTTATTAATTAGTAAAGCTTTAAATACTAAGGATTTTAATTTAGGAATTAATGATGGACCTTTTGCTGGTCAAGCAGTAAAACATGCTCATTTTCATATTATTCCACGATTTCCTAACGATAAAGGAGGATCAATGCATTCAATCGTTTATAATCCACCTAAAGAGGATCTGTCGACAATTTATAAAAGAATAATAAAAGTTAAAAATGAGAGTCAAAGTTAAAAGAAAGCCAGGAGAATCTTTGCCTCAACTTCTTAAAAGGTTTTTAAATAGATACGCTAAAAGTGGAATAGCTTTAGAAGTTAAATCAAAAATGTACCGCTTAAAAAATGAAAACGAAAGATTGAAACAAGAAAGAAGACTTTATCGTCTTAAACTTCAGTCTTTTATTAAAAAGAAAATAAAAGAAGGTTGGCCATTTTCTAAAGCTTATGATCTTGCTAAAAGATATGTCAATTATATTAAATATGAAGGTGGACGGGAAGAATGAGCGAAAAATTTGTAAGTCTCGATCTTGGAAGTAAAAATTTAAAAATTTGTTTATCAGAAATTGACCAAAATGGAGAAATTAATCTTCTTACTACTCTAGAAAAAGAAATCTCATCGTTTAAGAATGGAGAAATAATTGAAGAAGATCTTTTTATTTCTGAAGTTATTGGTTTTACCGAAGAATTTTTAAATCAATTTAGATCAAAAAATTTAAAAATCCTTTTGTCTTTTTCTTCATCAACTTTTAATTTTCAAAAAATTAAAACAAAGACTATTGTTGATGATAAATTTGTAAGCGATGAAGACATAAAAAAATGTAAGTCGTTAGCTCGCGCTTCTTTGATTTCCTCTTCTTTTGAAATATTTTACGAGGAAGCAAATAAATTTTTTTTAGATAATTATCCAACACCCGTAAGGAACCCTCTTGGTTTAGAAGCAAGACAATTGGAGGTTGAACTTAACGTTATTCAAATTTTCAAACCTTATTTTTTAAAACTTCAAGAAATTTTTCGTCATTCGCATTTTCCTTTAAGAGGTTTTTATCCTAATCCACTAGGTGCTGCTAGTATAGTTTTAGATCAAAAAACAAAAGAAGAAGGTTCGCTTCTTATTGATTTAGGATATAAAACAACAAGTTGTGTTTCTTTTTATGAAAATTCAATAAGTGATTTTTTGGTTTTTAATTTTGGTTTAGAAGATATTCTAAGTCCAATCCTTAATGATCTTGCTATAAATTATAACGAATTTGAAAAAATTATTGATGAAATGCAAGATTCAGGATCTAAAAGGCAAACTTTTAAAATTAAAAAACAAATAATCTCTTTGAATTCTTTGATAAAAACTTTAGAAAAAAGAATAAACTTCTTTTTTAAGAAAAACAAATTTTTAGAATTTATTGACAAAGAAAAAAATTCTCATCCTTTTCTTGGTGGTTGTTTTCTTATTGGTGGTGTGATTTATCTTCCTGAAATAGAAAATATTTTTAAGAAATTATTAAAAATTAGTTTTAGAAAAGGAGTCGATCTCAAAGGAAGATTGAAAAACAAAGAAGATCTTAAGTTTTTAAATGCTCTGGGCAATGTTAATCTTTATTTAAAAAGTGAAAACCCAAAAAGCTTATTTGGTGAAATCTTTGATTATTTTAAAAATTTCTTCTCCAATATTTTTCCTTTTTAAATAATTTTTGGTTTAAAATAAAATAATAATGAAAAAAATTTGGAATTTAGAGTGTAAAAATTTAATTGGTAAAACAGTTGAACTTTACGGATTTGTCGAAAACATTCGAGATCACGGAAAAATAGTTTTTTTAGATTTAAGAGACAGAAGCGGTATTGTTCAGATTGTTGTTGATCAAAGTTTTAAAAATTTTCATCAGATTAAGCAAATTAAACCAGAAAATGTTATTAAAGTTATTGGCGAAGTTCAAGAGAGATCACCCCATTTGATCAATCCTAACCTTCCTACAGGTAGAATTGAAGTTAAAGTTAAAGAGCTTTTTGTTCTTTCAAAAGCTGAATCGCTTCCCTTTGATATCTCAACCGATGGTTATGAAATTGATGAAGCTATAAGACTAAAATATCGTTATTTAGATTTAAGAAGAAAAAGATTGCAAAAAAACTTAATTAACCGACATAAATTTTTATTATTCATAAGAAATTATTTAACTGCAAGAGGATTTATTGAGGTTGAAACCCCAATTTTAACTAAATCAACCCCCGAAGGAGCAAGAGATTATGTTGTTCCAAGTAGAATTTATAAGGGAAAATTTTATGCTTTACCTCAATCACCTCAGCAATACAAACAACTTTTAATGGTTTCGGGAATAGAAAGATATTTTCAGATTGCTAGATGTCTTCGAGATGAAGATCCTCGAGGCGACCGTCAGCCAGAATTTACTCAAATAGATATAGAAATGAGTTATGTTGAAAGAGAGGATGTTCTTAATTTAATTGAAGAAATGTTCATTGAAGCAGTTGAAACTTTATACCCTAATAAAAAAATAACTCAAAAACCATTCCCCCGTTTAACTTATGAGGAAGCAATAAGAATTTATGGGAGCGATAAGCCTGATTTAAGGAAAAATCCCGATGATCCTAATGAACTTGCTTTTGCTTTTGTTATTGATTTTCCGATGTTTGAGTGGAAAGAAACAGAAAAAAGATGGGATGCCGTTCATCATCCTTTTACTCAACCAAAATTACCTGATGGAAGAAAGGATAAAGAAGAGCTTTTAGAATTTTTAGATAAAAACCCAGAACTTCTTTTAAGCGAACAATATGATTTTGTTTGTAATGGTTATGAAATTGGAGGAGGAAGTATTCGAACTACCGATCCCGATATTTTAGTAAAAGTTTTTGAAGTTATGGGGAATAATAAAGAAGAAATTTTTAAAAAATTTGGTCATTTAATAAATGCTTTTAAATATGGAGTTCCGCCTCATGGAGGAATTGCACCGGGAGTGGATAGAATTATGATGATTTTAGAAAATGAGCCAAACATTAGAGAAGTAATCGCTTTTCCAAAAACAGGTGAAGGTAGGGATCTGATGATGGATTCTCCAAGCGAATTAAGCGAAGAACAACTTAAGGAATTAGGATTAAAGGTCGAGAATGAGAATAAATAAAAAATGCTTAAAAATTTTTCTTCTAATTTAACAGTAACTTTGATTTATATTTTGTTGGGTGTAATTTTAGGTATTTTTTTAATTTTTGTTATCAATAAAATTTTTTATAAAAATAAATACGCCGTTTTCTTTCTTGAAGATGGATCTGTTTATTTTGGAGAAGTTAGTTTTTTAAATAAATATAATCTTAAAAATCCAGTTTTTCTTAATAGAACTCAAGATGGAAACTTAAATGTAGTCTATTATAGTGATTTGTTCTATTTACCCCAAAACGTTCTTCATCTAAATCCCCAAAAAGTAATAGCTTGGTCATATCTTCGTGAAAATTCTCCGCTCATAGATTATATAAAAAGAAAACCCCCTATAATTCCTGGACAATCCCAACAACAACAGCAACCAAACCAACAACAAGAAGTTCCTCAAAATCAATCTCAACAAAAAAGTCAATAGGAAAAACAAACAAAAATTAATAATTTATAAACCTTGACTTATAAAAATAACATTAGGTAAAATTAATTAGAGAAAGAGTGGATTAAGTTGTTTAATGATAATTCGAAAGAAAAGATATGAACTCTATAAATTTTAGATTTAAAAAGAATCTTAACTCTTGGGGTTTAAGAGATCTAAAGGGTTTTTATGAGAGTTTGATCCTGGCTCAGGGTGAACGCTGGCGGCATGGATAAGGCATGCAAGTCGTACGGGCCTTGTGTTTTTTTGCACAAGGTCAGTGGCGAACGGGGCAGTAACACGTAACTAACTTACCCTCTACCCAGCAATAACCCTCCGAAAGGGGGGCTAATGGCTGATGGTCCCCAATTAACACAAGTTAATTGGGGTAAAGGCTAGAGGTATTCTCTAGCTGGTAGAGGAAAGGGTTGCGTCCCATCAGCTAGTTGGTAGGGTAATGGCCTACCAAGGCTATGACGGGTAGGAGGTCTGAGAGGATGGTCTCCGCCAAGGGCACTGAGACACGGGCCCTACTCCTACGGGAGGCAGCAGCCGAGAATCTTGGGCAATGGGCGAAAGCCTGACCCAGCAATGCCGCGTGCCGGAAGAAGCCCTTCGGGGTGTAAACGGCTTTTCTGGGGGAGGAAGTCTCGATTTAAAGATCGAGATTGACAGTACCCCAGGAATAAGGGACGACCAACTTCGTGCCAGCAGTCGCGGTAAGACGAAGGTCCCAAGCGTTACCCGGATTTACTGGGCGTAAAGGATGAGAAGGCGGCGGATTAAGTTCTTTCTTAAAGCTCTCGAGCTCAACTCGAGAGAAGGAAAGAATACTGATCCGCTAGGGTCATGGAGGGGCCAGCGGAACGCACGGTGTAGGGGTGAAATCCGATGAGATCGTGCGGAACGCCGAAGGCGAAGGCAGCTGGCTAGCCATGTACCGACGCTGATCTCATGAAAGCCAGGGGCGCGAACCGGATTAGATACCCGGGTAGTCCTGGCTGTAAACTATGGGTGCTAGCTATGGGGAGATTCGACCCTCTCTGTGGCGAAGCTAACGCGTTAAGCACCCCGCCTGGGGAGTACGACCGCAAGGTCGAAACTCAAAGGAATAGGCGGAAGCCCGACCAAGCGGTGGACCATGTTGCTTAATTCGAGAGTGACCGAAAAATCTTACCTGGGCTTGACATGCTAGTCCTAATGCCTCTTTCGAAAGAAAGAGGAAACCTAGATTTTCTAGGTGGGCTAGCACAGGTGCTGCATGGCCGTCGTCAGCTCGTGGCGTGAGCCGTAACCTTAAGTGGCGCAACGAGCGCAACCCCTGTCCCGTGTTACATGTGTCACGGGAGACTGCCGGGTATAACCCGGAGGAAGGTGGGGATGACGTCAGGTCTGCATGGCCCTTATGCCCAGGGCGGCAAACATGGTACAATGCTGGGTACAAAGGGTTGCAAAGCCGTGAGGCTGAGCTAATCCCTAAAAGCCCAGCTCAGTTCGGATCGAAGGCTGAAACTCGCCTTCGTGAAGGTGGAATCGCTAGTAATCGCGGATCAGCGATGCCGCGGTGAATACGTTCTCGGGCTTTGCACTCACTGCCCGTCAGGTCAGGAGAGCTCCTTCTACCCGAAGTTTCGCTTTAGCGGAATTAAGGTAGGAGGAGTGATCAGGGCTAAGTCGTAACAAGGTATCGCTAGCGGAAGCTGGCGATGGACCAATTCTGTTGAATATAATTTAGAACTCCAATTTAGCTGACCCTTTAGATCTTTTAAAACCCCAAGAGTTAAGATTCTTTTTAATTTTATTTGTTATAAAATCTAAATATGCCTAAAATTCTTATTGTTGAAGACGATAACTTTTTAAGAACTGTTTTAGAAAGAAGATTAAAAAAAGAAGGATTTGAAGTAATAACAGCTGTTAATGGAAATGAAGCTTTTCAAAAAATTATTTATGAACTTCCTGATTTAGTTTTGCTTGATATTATTCTTCCTCAAAAAAGTGGCTTTGTAGTGTTGGAAGAAATAAATAAAGACCCTAATCTAAAATCAATACCAATTTTTATAATTTCCCAATTGGGGCAACCAGAAGATATTAAAAAAGGTATTGATTTGGGAGCAATCGAATATATAGTTAAAGCTAAAATTTCTTTAGATGAATTAGTCCAAAAAATTAAAGATCATTTTAACAAAAGGGCGAGTAGCTCAACTGGTTAGAGCGTCGGCTTGACGTGCCGAAGGTTAGAGGTTCGAGTCCTCTCTCGCCCACAAATTTAAAAATTTAGTTTTTCTCTAAGAAAATCCTTTATTTCAGGAATCTTTAATCTTTCTTGTTTTGTTGTATCTCTATCTCTTATAGTTATTGTTTCATCTTCTAAAGTTTGAAAATCAATAGTTAAGCAAAAAGGTGTTCCAATTTCGTCTTGTCTTCGATATCTTCTACCAATCGAACCCGAGTCATCATAAAAAACAATAAAACCTTCATTTTTTAATTCAAAATAAATTTCTTTAGCTTTTTCAACTAGTTTTTTGCGATTGCTCAAAAGAGGAAAAACAGCAACCTCAATTGGAGCAAGAAAAGAAGGAAAGCGAAAAACTCTTCTTACTTCGCCTTCAATCTCATCTTCGTCATAAAATTCACAAAAAATAGCAAACATAAGTCTTTCAACTCCAACTGAAGGTTCAATTACGTAGGGATAGATTTTTTCTTTGTTTTTTTCATCAAAATATTTTAATTCTTCATTAGAAAATTCTGAGTGTCTTTTTAAATCATAATCTGTTCGATTAGCAATTCCTTCAAGTTCTTTAAAACCGAAAGGATAATTATACTCAATATCTATTGTTCCTGCCGAATAATGAGCTAATTCTTCTTTAGGATAAATATATTTTCTTAAATTTTCTTTTTTGAAACCCAATTTCAAATACCAATTATATCTTTCTTCAACCCAATAATTAAACCATTTTTCAGCTTCCTCCGGTTTAACAAAAAATTCTAATTCCATTTGTTCGAATTCTCTTATTCTGAAAAGAAAATTTTTTGGAGTTATCTCATTTCGAAAAGCTTTACCGATTTGAGCGATTCCAAAAGGAAGTTTAGGTCGATAACTATTTAGAATATTTTTAAAATTATAAAACATTCCTTGGGCTGTTTCTGGTCTTAAATAAGCAACCGAGGCTAATTCCTCTACTGGACCAATATAAGTTTTAAACATTAAATTAAAACTTCTTTCTTCAGTTAATTCACCTTTACATATCGGACACAAAGCTTTACCTTCTTTAAATTCTACTTCTCCATAATCCCCTTTAATTAAATGATCAGCCCTAAATCTTTGATGGCAATTTTTACATTCTACCAAAGGATCATTAAAATACTGAAGATGTCCTGAGGCTTCATAAGTTCTTTTTAACCCTAAAATACTAGATTCAATTAAAAAAATATTTTCTCTTTTGAAAACAACATCCTTTAGCCAAAAACTTTTAATTTTGTTTTTCATAATAACCCCAAGATGACCCCAATCATAAACACCTCTTAAACCTCCATAAATTTCTTGTGATTGATAAACAAAACCTCTTTGTTTCAATATATTGATTAATAATTCTAAATCCTTCATTTATTTATATAAATTATTTTAATTCATAAACAATTTCATTTGCCGTAATTCCGTCCAAAACATCAGAAAAGTTTGTTTTAGTAAATGAACTTGAAATTTGATATTTAACTCCAGGCATAATTTCTAAAAATTGGGTTGATAAATTAGCTGGTGGAATAACAATAATTTGAAAAACAAGTTCTAATTCTTTAGTTTGATAACCAGTATTCGCCGGAATAAAATTTAAATTATAAGAAAAATCACCGGTTTTATTATCAAATTTAAAATTTTCAGAATAAGCATCACCACCAACTTTACCGGTAAAATTAACATACGGTGGTAATTTACCGCTAAAAGAAAAATTTTCGAAATCCTCTCCAATCGTTTTAATTTTTATATACCAAGAAAAAGTTGTTGGCATTTCGTTAACTAACGGAAATGGACCAGAATTTTCGAATAAATTGTCTTTATAAACTAAAAATGAAGTAATTTCATATTTACCGATATAATATTTTTCATCTTCAATTTTAAGAGAATATTCTCCGGGAAAAATTTCTTTGATTTCCGGCGGAATACTTGGAGTTTTAAATTCAACAAAAACCTTAGAAACAAAATTTTTATTTTTCTCCCCTAAAATGGGATAAGAATTTATTAACCTGGCACTAAAGTTTAATTTAACTATATCACCTGGATTCAATTCAAGTAATTTTGGTTCATATCGACTATTAAAATAAATAGCTTTATCTAAAGTTGAGTAATAGCCATTACTAACATTCACGCTATTTAAATCAAAAAGCTCGTTAAAAGTTACTTTAACTATATTTTCTCTTAGGGTTATTTTTGAATTATTTTTAATTAGGATTGTATAATTAAGCCCCGTACCCGGATAAATACTTTTACTTGATGGGTAACTTTGAATAGTTATGCTCACAGGACTTTCAAGAAGATTTATTTTGTAACCCTTTTGAGTTAAAACAAAAACCTGATCTCTCCAACCAAAGCTTATTTTTGGATAAAAAAACGGATAAAGGGAAGTATCATTAAATTTACCCAAAAGAGAAACAGTCTGTGACTCTCCTTGTTTGAGTTCGCCCAAAAACCATTCGGTTTCTTTATCGTTTAAAGGTGGTAAAGAATTTTCTAAAATAAATTCTTTAGGAATATCTATTTTTATCTTGAAATTCTTTAAAACCTCTTTAGAAGTATTAATTATTTTGAAATTTAGCTGAATTGGTTGGAAAACAAAAACTTTTGAGGGAATTTCAGGGATAATTACTATTGGAGGATTTTTTACTAAAACACTAAATTTTTCTTCTTTTTCAAAAACATATGGTTTATTTTTAATTTTGTATCTCAAAACAACTCTTATTTCTTCATCTTTATCGCCTTCATTGATAAAATTCAAATTAAGGTAAACTTTTGTTGAGGTATTTGGTTCAAGATTACCCAGAGAAAAAGTTTTTTCTTTTGTATCCTCATCTTTAAAATAAATACCATCAGTTAGAAAAACATTTAAATTTACGTCAGTTAAGTATTGAGAAGAGTAATTATTTACTTCGATAGTATAAATATTTTCTTCGAGAGAATTTACCTCACGTGGTCCAAAAATATTCGTTTTTAATTCTTTAACCGGTTCTTTTTTAACTAAATTAAAACCCAAAAAAATTATTATAGAAGTTAAAAATATTAAACCCGAAAAAATAAGAAGTCGATTTATAATTTTGTTCCAATTAAGATAAAATTTTGGTTTTTCAAACTTAAATTCTTTAACTTCTTTTTCTTCAAATTCTTCTTTTTTTTCAATCTTTATTTTAGTTGGTTTTTTTCTAGGACTTTCTTTTTCTCTTAATTCTTTTTCTAAATCTTCTAAAAAAACCATCAATTTAATTTTAAATTAAATTTTTAGTTTTTATTAAATAAACTTTAATTATTTTTTTTAGGAAATTTGGTACTTCTGGTGGTACCTTATTTTTATTTCTGATTTTTAAAGCCTTAAGATAATCTTGGTAACTTATTTTAAGAAAAGCAGGCTTTCGACATTTTTTACAATATAAATAAGCATAATTGTCAAAATAGATTTCTTTCTTTAATTTTTTTTGACAAGCAAAACATCTTTGCAGTTCCGGTTCAAAACCTAAATTTTTGATTAAATGATAAGAAAACCAGTGAATAAAAGTTTTAGGATTTTGGATAACGAATTTATCTAAATTGTAAACAAGAGAAAAAGTTTTTTCTTCTAAAAATGGGATATTTAAATTTTTTATTAAAAATAAAACCCAAAGATAAATTAAAGGATATTTTTTAAAATGGAGAAATCCGATTCTTAAAGGTAGAACCGAGATAACTTTATATGAATCATTTTCCTTTATTCCGAATATTTGAAGAAAATTAGCTAATTGAAAAAGAGATAAATTCTTGCTTTTTAATTGGAAAATTCCCGAAGCTAAAAATTTTAGAACTTCTCCTTTATTTGTTAAAATATATACATACCCGTCGTTTTCTTTTAATTTTTCTCGGTAAATAACCATACCTTTTATTTTTACGTAAAACATGATTAAGTTTTTAAGAAAAAATTATTTTTATATTTTACCATTTTTGATCGTTTTCTTTATTTTTAATTTTCAACATAATAATTTTTTAAAAGCTAATCAATCATTTTCTTATTTTGATAATAATGAACTTTCAATTTTTTATAAAACATGGGAAATAATTAATAAACATTTTGTTGATCCATCGAAAATAGACAAGAAAAAAGCAATTCTCGAAGCCTCTCGGGGGCTTTTAAGATCTTTAGACGATCCTTATTCAGAAATTTTTGATGAAACTCAGGCAAAAATTTTTGAAGAAGACATGACAGGATCGTTTGGTGGAGTGGGAATGGAAATTGGAATTAAAAATGGAGTTTTAACAGTTATTGCTCCTTTAGAAGGTACACCTGCTGATAGGGCTGGTATTAAAAGTGGAGACAAAATTTTAAAGATTAATGGTGAAAGTACCGAAAACATGCTCCTAGATGTTGCTGTAAGCAAAATAAGAGGTAAACCGGGTACTAAGGTTGTTTTAACTATTTATCGTGATGAATGGGTAGAGCCACGAGATATTGAAATTATTAGAGAAATAATAAATATTCCTATTATTAAGTATAAAATCTTAGAAAAAAATATAGGTTATATTAAATTAAATTCTTTCAACATAAAAAGCTATCCCGAGTTTTTGAAAGCTTATAATAACCTCAAAAAGCGAGGAGCAAAATATTATATTTTAGATTTAAGAAACAACCCCGGCGGTTATTTAGATGTTGCTATTCAGATTTCAGAATTATTTGTTCCTCGAGGAAAAATTATTCTTCAAGAACAAAAGAGAGATCAATCGGTTACTAAAATTTATTCAAATGGCCCAGGAATTTTAAAGGATATAAAAATGGTTGTTCTCATAAATAATGGTTCGGCTTCGGCTTCGGAAATTTTATCAGGAGCTTTAAGAGATAATTTGGGCTTTAAATTAATCGGAGAAAAGAGTTATGGTAAAGGTAGTGTTCAACAAGTTTTTAATCTTGACGGAAAACTTTTAAAACTTACTATTGCTTATTGGCTTACTCCTAAGGGTTTGAAATTAGAAGGTAATGGTCTTAAACCGGATTATGAAGTTAAAGAAATAGAAAAAGAAAAAATAAAAACAGAATTAGATGATCCAGTAATTAAAAAAGCAATTGAAGTTTTGCGAAGGATGTAAATTAGTTTATAATAAAATTATTATGACGAACCAACTAATAAAATTAGTAGAAGAAAAATATCTTAGAAAGGATATTCCTGAAATTAAATCGGGAATGCTAGTTAAGGTTTGGCAAAAAATTAAAGAGGAGAAAAGAGAATTTGTTCAATCATTTGAAGGGATAGTAATTAGCGTTAAAAGAAAAAAGGGTACAAGAGTTATGTTTACAGTTAGAGGAAAAGCTGGAGGACAAATAATCGAAAAAACTTATCCGCTTCACTCCCCCTTAATTGAAAAAATCGAAATTTTAGGAATTGCCAAAACAAGAAGAGCTAAACTTTACTTTATTCGGAAGCTTCATCCACGAGAAATTAAAAAGAAACTAAAAATTTCTTCAATTTCTTTTTAAAATTTATTTTTATTTATTTTTATTTAAATAGTTAACTACTCCAAGACCAGCAGAAATTCCTTGACCAACAGCAACTCCTATTTGCTTATGAGGAAAATCAGTAACATCTCCAGCAGCGAAAAGACCGGGTAAATTTGTTTCACAAAATTTATTAACTATTATTTCTCCGAATTCATTTTTTATTTCCCATTCATTAGGAATAAACTCAGTATTTGGTTTTAAGCCAATATGAATAAAAATGCCATCAACATTTAATTCTTTTATTTCATTTGTCGTTTTGTCCAAGTATCTTAATCCTTTGACTACTGAATCACCAAAAATTTCTTGGGTCAAAGCGTTATAAATAATTTCAATGTTGGGTTTTTTAAGAACTTCTTCAATTAAAATTTTATCGCCCTTAAAACTCGGATTTTTATTTATAATATAACCCTTTTTACATATATTACTTGCCATTATACCTGCTTCAAGAGCCGAATTTCCTCCACCAATAATAGCCACAGTTTTACCTTTAAAAAGCGGCATATCACAAACAGAACAATAACTTACTCCTTTATGAAAAAAATTGATTTCACCAGGAATATTTAATTTTTTAGGAGTGCTTCCTGTTGCAACTACAATTGTTTTTGAATTATATTTGTTTTCTGATTTGGTTATGACTTCAAAAAATTTGTCTTCTTTTTTTAATTGAATAACTTCATCAAAAATAGGTTCAATACCATAACTTTTTAAATGTTCTTCAAATTTCTGGGCTAGTTCTAATCCAGTTGTTTTTGGAAATCCAGGATAATTTTCAACAATTCCTGAAAGAGCCATTTCTCCTCCAATATCTTTTGTAATAATTAAAAAATTGAGCCCTTGTCTTTTTAAATAAATAGCCGCCGAAATTCCTGCTGCTGAAGCTCCAATAATAATTGAATCATAAATTGTTGTCATTTTATTTTAAAGCTTGAGTGATTCCTAATGGATCATAGCCGATAATTACATTTTCTTTACCACTTTCTTCATCAATTATTAAAATAACAGGAACCCCTAATTGACCAGATTTTTCGAAAAGTTCTTTTGCCCAATCTTCATTAAGCTCGACATTTCTTTCTTCAAAGGGAACATTTATTTGATTTAAAAATTGTTTTGTTTTCTGACACCATGGGCACCAAGTTGTTGTATAAATTATTACTTTTTTCATTTTAGATATTTTTCAATTTTAATTTTTAGACCTTCAAAATCGGCGCCGATAACTTTTTCTCCATTAACAAAAAAAGTCGGTGTTCCGTCGACGCCAATTTTGTTTCCATCTTGAATATCTCTTTCAATTTGTGATTTATATTTTTGATTCGTAAGACATTCTTTAAATTGGTCAACATTCAAATTTAATTGTTTTGCTAATTCAATTAAATAGTTTTCATCGCCTGTAGTGAAATTAGGATCTCTATTCACCATTACTTTTTGGTAATAATCTTCAAAAGCTTTTTTATGAAAATCCCAATACTTACCTTGTTCGTTAGCACATCGACTTCCTAAATGAACCAGAAAAGCTTTAGGATGAAGTTGGGGAATAGGGAAGTCTCTAAAATAAAAAACCACTTTTCCGCTTTGAAGATATTTTTCCAATTCAGGATAAAATTGAATAGCGGTTATTACGCAAAATGGACAATGAAAATCACCAAATTCAATAACTTTTACGGGTGCCTGAGGATTACCAAGAGGAGGCAAATCACCTTCCCAAACATTTATTATTTCTTCTTGATTTTTTTCAGAAACTATTCCCGGAACATTACTTATTTTTATATTCTTTACTAAATAATAAAAACCAGCACTTAAAATAACTACAGTTAAAGTAAGATAAATTAAAGACTCTTTATTTTGAAACATTTTAATAAATTATATAATTTCGACTTATAAAATTTTATCATTATTTAAAATTCATAACAAGTCGAAGAAAGAGAAACAAAACTAGGGGAAGAGGTTGGAATACAAATATATTTTTGAAGCCCTGTATTTTTGTTTTTTAGAAGAACTTTTGTTGATGTTGTTTTTCCTGTGAATTTTTCAAAAAAGATTAATTTAGAAGAATTATTGGGTGGATCAAGATAAATAACAAAATTAGGTAAATCATAGACAAAAACAATATTAGTTGAGTTATTTTTAACAATTTGAACCAAATTTTTAGTAGTTGAATTAACAAAAACAACTCCCCAATTAGCATCATCTTCTCCTAATTTTGATTTTTCTTTCGCGGTTTCTATGAATTTAACAAGATTGTTTAAAGTTTCTTCAAAGACGAAATTTGATTGAGAAAAAAAATTAAAAAAATAAAAACTAAAACCTATAATAATAGATATAATAGTTAATACCAGAAGAACCTCAAAAAGAGTCAAGCTTTTATTTTTCATTATGGTTTTAAGTTATTTTAATCAAATTTTAAATCTAGATATTTATTTTTTAATAAGTCTAATTGTCAACATATTTTCCTTAATTTTTTTTTTAATAATCAAGGAAGAAAATAAAAGAAAAAAATTTTTTTTAAAAATCTTAATTTTTACTCTTTTAATTTTCTTTTTTTACTCAATTCTTTTAAGTGTCTTACAATATTTTCTCTGGAAAAAACATCCCCTAAGCAAATTTCTTTTACCGCCTTATCAATCAATTTTCTATTTTCTATACTATTCTTTTTTTAATTTTTTTCGAGATTTTATCTTTCGTTTAGTGGGTTTAATTTTAGTTCTTTTGATTTTTAAACTTATAATTTTTTCTTTTAAAAGGGATCCATTTTATGAGGATGAAAAATACATCATTTATTTAATTACTCTCTTTTTTTCTTTTCCTTATAATTTCTTTATTATTTCTCTTTCTTTTATTATACTATTATTAATGGCAGTTTTATCGCTTTTATTTTCGAAAGAAAACAATAAATATTACTCCTTTAGAAATTTTTGGCTCATTTATAGTTTTATTTTTCTTCTTTTTGAACCACTTTTTTTTCAAAAAATTTCTTTTTTAATTTTCTTTAAACCATGATTTTATCAGAAGAAAAAATAAAACAAATTCTTTTTAACAAAGGTTTAATTGATGAAGATTTATATCAAAATATTTTAGAAGAAAGTAAAAGATTAAAAATCCCATTTTATGAAATTCTTATTCAAAGAAGAATTATTGATGAAAATTACTTTTATGATTTAATTTCCGAAGAGATTAAAGTTCCAAGAATAAGTTTAAAGGGTATTTCAATTCCATCAAGCATTCTTAGTTTAGTTCCCGAAAGATTAGCGTTTGAAAAAAATTTAGTCCCCTTTTCTTTAGAAGGTGAAGTTTTAAAAGTTGGAATGTTAAACCCGCTTGACCTTGAAACCATAAAAATTTTAGAGCATATTACTCATAAAAAAATTGAACCTTATTTAATTACCCCTGCCGACTTAAGAATTGCTTTTTTAAATTATCAAAAATTTTATCGAGAAGAATATGAGAGGAAATTTAAATCAGATCTTCAAACAATTTATACTATTGGTGTTGAGTCCGAAGCTTCAATTGAAAAATTAGTTGATAATTTTTTAAGTTACGCTTTTAGTTCACGAGCTTCAGATATTCATATTGAACCATTGGAAAAAGAAGTTCTAGTCCGTTTTCGTATTGATGGCATTCTAAAAGAAATTACTCGTTTACCTAAACATCTTTTAGATCCTGTTATTGCAAGAATAAAAGTTATGAGTAATCTTCAATTAGATGAACATTTTCGACCTCAGGATGGAAGAATAAAAACAAAAATTGGTGATTTTGAATTTG
>JAUQOT010000011.1 GCA_030550735.1 Patescibacteria group bacterium | reverse complement strand
AAAACTCAAGAGCTAAAGCTTCAGCTATTTCTCGTCCTTCTTGTATTGAACCAATTCTCTTAGCGATATATATTCCAGCATTTTGAAAAAGTTTTGCTAAAGCCATTAATTTTTCTTTTGCTTCTTTTGTTTTTTCTGATTTTCTAGTAAAAACATATTTGCCTACTCTCTCCATTACTCCAACCATTTCCCAAAGCTGCAAATTTTTAGGAAGATAAAGTGTTAAAGTGCCATCAGGTCTTTCTTCTAGAATGTTTTCTCTTTTTTCCCATTCCTCTCGGCTAATTATTAGAAGTTCAATATCATTAGCTTCACACCACTTAGTGAAGAATGATACTGCTACTTGATTTTCAAAAAGTTTTCGTTCTATAACCGGTCGAATTTCAAACCTAAATCGTTCCATTTTTATATCACCTGCCTATTTTATTCGTATATTTCTACCATTTTATCGCATTATACCATTAATTTTAAAATGATCATAAAAACAACTCTTTTAAAGGTTTAAAATAATCCATTCTTGACTTTTTAAAAAATATGATTATAATAGATAAGTATAATGCCAGTATATCTCACTCGTGATGATTACGAAAAATTAAAAGAAGAATTAAGGTATTTAAAAGAAGTTAAAAGAAAAGAAATTGCTGAAAAATTAAGGGAGGCCGTTAGTTATGGAGACATTTCTGAAAATGCTGCTTATGATGCAGCTACCGAGATGAAGGTTGATTTAGAGTATAAAATTCAAGAATTAGAAAGAATTTTAGAAAATGCAATTATTATTAAAGAAACACAATCTGATAATATTATTTTACCTGGTACTACTTTTGAGGCAACAAATTTAGAAACAAAAAAGAAATATGTTTTCACTTTAGTAACTTATGGATCAGCTAATCCTTTTGAAGGGAAAATTTCAATTGAATCACCGCTAGGAAAAACTTTTATGAACAAAAGAATCGGAGATATTGTTGAAGCTGAAGTTAATGGAAAAAAAATAAAATATAAAATCAACAAGATAATAAAAAATAATGGTTAGTGTTTTAGTTTTGATGTCAGGAGGTGTTGACTCTTCGGTTGCGGCTTTAATTTTAAAAAAATTAGGCTACGAAATTTCCGGGATTTATTTAAATTATACTCCATATTGTAATCCTCAAGATGAAATTGATGCAAGAAAAGTAGCTGAAATATTGAATATCCCTTTTTATAGTTTAGATATTACTCAAGAATTTGAGGAAAAGATAATAAAATATTTTGTTGAAAGTTATAAAAGAGGATTAACTCCTAACCCCGATGTTTTTTGTAATGATTTAATTAAATTTGGTATAGTTTTAGAAAAAGCCTTATCTCTTGGTTTTGAAAAAATAGCTACAGGACATTATTCAAAAATTATCCAAGATAAATCAGGCTTTCATTTGCTTCAAGGGAAAGACAAAAATAAAGATCAATCATATTTTCTTTGGACAATTAAAAAAGAAAAATTGGAAAAATTAATCTTTCCTCTTGGTGATTTAACTAAAGATGAAGTTCGAAAAATTGCAAGCGAAAATAATTTTCCTAATGCTTTTAAAAAAGGGAGTTCGGGAATTTGTTTTGTTGGTCCTATAAAACTTAGGGATTTTTTGAAAAATTATCTTTCTCCTAAAGAGGGTTTAATTATTGATACTCGAGGAAAAATTTTAGGTAAACATCCTGGTTATTTTTATTTTACTGAAGGACAAAGACATGGTTTAAATATTAAAACTGGTGGTGGTCCTTATTACGTTGTTAAAAAAATTCCCGAAGAAAATTTGATTGTTGTTGCCAAACAAAATGATCCAGCTCTTCTCACTAAAAAGATCATAATTGACGAAATTAACATTTTAGAACCAGAAATTTTAAAAAATGAGGAAATTATTCAAGTAAGATTTAGGTATCGTCAACCATTAGTCAAAGCTAAAGTAAATTTAAATGAAAACGTTGTTGAATTTTTAGAACCGCAAAAAATGATTGCTCCAGGACAATCAATTGTTTTCTATTTTAAAGATTATGTTTTAGGAGGTGGAATTATTTTAAAAAAAGAAGACTAATTTGAATAGAAAAGTTTTTGATAAAAAATAATCTTTTCCTTTAAAGCTTGGATTATCGGTGGATAAATTTTATATGGTGTAACAGTTTCCTTTTCTAACTCTTCTCTTAATTTCTCTTTCCAAATTTTTCTGAATTCAGTATTAATATGAATAATTTTAAAACCTAAATCTATACATTTTTTAATATTATCTATTCCCAGCCCAGAAGCTCCATGTAAAACTAAAGGTATTTTAACTAATTCTTTTATTCTTTTAGCTCTTTCAAAATCTAATTTAGGTACAAAGGGTAATATTCCATGAACATTACCAATTGAAATAGCTAAAAGATCTACTTTTGTCTCTTCAACAAATTTCAAGGCTTCATCGGGGTTTGTTAGATTTTCTTCATTAATTTCAATTTTTTCCTGAATTTCTGATTTTCCGGGTAAAAATCCTACTTCACCTTCAATTAAACAATTTTTATTACTTTTGTCTCTAAACTCGATAATTTTTTTTGTAATTTTGATATTTTCTTCTAAATTTAATTCGCTTCCATCAATTAAAATTTCATCATATCCTTTTTCTAAAGCTCTAACAGCATTTTCAAAGTTTTTAGTATGATCAGCGTTTAAAAAGATTAGACCTTCTAAATTATCATTTTCACGATAAAAATCAATTATTTTTTTTACTAAATCGGAATTTAAATATTCTCTTTCCCCTTCAGAAACTCCAAAAATCAGAGGTATTTTAGTTTCTTTAACAGCTTCAATCCCAGCTTTTATTTGTTCTAATGAAGAAACATTATAATGAAGAACTGCTTGATTTTCTTTTAAGGAGTAAATTATTTCTTTTAAGGAAATCATTGAACTTTGCCCCCAGGTGGAATCGAACCACCACCTTAGCCTCCGCAGGGCTACGCTCTATCCATTAAGCTATGGGGGCTTTTTATTTAATTTTAAAACAATTTTTTAATTATTCTTCAGGTATAACAACAATAATAAATTTAGCAAATTTATTAACTACAAAAAAATTTTCCGGAATCAATCCTTCTAAATTTATTTTTAACTCATCTCTAATTCTAAATTTTCCCATATAAATAAAATATTTAGGCTCACTGGTATTATCACCTTCCAAAATAACAAATATTCGATTTGATCCTTCATTGGTTTTATCTTCTAAAATTAATTTAACTTCTTTTATTTTTTTACCTTCTCTTTGTGGTATTATTTCTGCCCTAATTTGAAATGTTTCAAAAAAATATTTAGCCGCTTCTAAACCAATCTCATCCAAAAATTCTGGATCCATAGGAACAGGAATGACAGCTATTCTATTTTTGTAAGGATCTTTAAAAACTTCTTGTAAGTTTTCTGAAAAAGATGAGACTTCTTCTTGAGAAATCCTTGTCATAATTTCTATGATTAAATAACTTAAAAATTTCTCATCTAACTTAAATAATTCATATGTTCTATGTAGTTTTTCCCTAAAGGGCGATTTTTTTATATTTTCTACAATTTCTTCTATTTCGTTGATTGATTTAATTAATTGTTCTAAAGATATTTCTTCTTTTATAATTTTTTCTAATTCTTCTTTTAAATTTTTTAAATCATCTTCTAATCTTTGAATAGTCTCTAAAAATCTTTCATAAATAGCTAAATTATTTTGAAATTGAATATTCTGCGATAATTCTTCTGAAAGGTGTAACAAAATTTCTATTTGTTTCATTAAACTATATGATATTTCTCTTAATCTTAACGATTTATAAATTTTTTCAAGGTTTTCTATTTCTGTTTGAAGTTTTTCTTTCTTTTTCTCTAACTTTATAATTTCTTCTCTTAAAAATTTAGCTAAATTAAAATAAAATTCCCTAAAATAATCTGGAGAATATCCTAATCTTCCGCCTTTAAAATCTATTCGCATTGGACCCGAGGGGATTCGAACCCCTGACCTCCGGTTTGCAAAACCGGCACTCTACCACTGAGCTACGGGCCCTTATCGGCCCCGACGGGAGTCGAACCCGTATTTCCGCCTTGAAAGAGCGGTGTCCTAACCGTTAGACGACGGGGCCTTTTTAATATTTTAACAAATTTTTAATATCTTTTCCATATTTTTCAAATTTAAATTTTGGTTTTATAATTTTTTAAGATCAAGATGGAAAAGATATTTTTACCTTCAACAATCAAAGAAATCGAAGAAGCTCTTTTAGGAGCTTTAATAATTGATGAAGAAGCAATTTTAAAAGTTGTAGATTTTTTAAAACCAGATGATTTCACTTTACACGAACATAGAATTATCTATCAAACTATGTTTGAACTTTTTGAAAAAAGGACAGGAATCGATATGCTTACTTTAATAAATAAACTTCAAGAAAAAAAGGTTTTAGAGGAAATAGGTGGACAAGAAAAGATTGTCAATTTAATTCATAAAGCTCCAACTTTAACAAATATTACTTCCTATGCTCGAATTATTAAAACAAATAAAGCTCGTTTAGAACTTTTAGATTTATCACAAAAAATAAGAGAACTTGTAGAAAATACTAATTATGAAGCAGAAAAATTAATTGATGAAGTTGAAAAAAATATTTTTAAAATAGCTGATAGAGTTTATCCTTATGAATTTACTCCTTTAGCTTCAATCTTAGATGAAAATTTAAAAAGAATCGAAGATTTACAAACTGGAAGAATAATTCGTGGTATTCCCACTGGTTTTTCCAAATTAGATGAGTATTTAGGTGGATTTCAAAAATCAGACCTCATAATTTTAGCTTCAAGGCCATCACAGGGAAAAACTGCTTTAGCTCTTTCAATCGCTCGTTATGTTGCTGTAAGAGAAAAAATTCCTGTTGGTATTTTTTCTTTAGAAATGTCTAAGGATCAAATTGTTGATAGACTAATTGCTGCTGAAGCTGGAGTAAGTTTATGGAAACTAAGAACAGGAAAATTAACAAATGAAGGTGATGTTGATGAATTAAGTTTGATTTATGAAGCAGTTGAAAGATTAAAAAAATCGCCTATTTTTATTGATGATACACCTAGTCTTACTTCTCTTCAAATAAGAACGATGACAAGAAAATTAAAACATGAGATTGGTGAATTGGGTTTGGTTATTATTGATTATCTTCAATTGGTTAAAGGAACAAGAAATTATGAAAGCAGAGTTCAAGAAGTAACTGAAATTTCTAAAAGTCTTAAAGAATTGGCTCGAGAATTACAAGTTCCTGTTTTAGCTATTTCTCAGCTTTCTCGTGCTCCCGAACAAAGAGTTTCTTCAATTCCTAAATTAAGCGATTTAAGAGAAAGCGGAAGTTTAGAACAAGATGCTGATGTTGTTATTTTTATTCATCGTCCTAAAGAAACAGGAATGAGCTTACCTTCAAATCAAGTTCAAATAATAATTGCTAAACATAGAAATGGACCAATAGGAGTGGTAGATCTTCTTTTTGATCCTGAAACAGTTAATTTTTATTCTCTAGAACAATCTTTTGAAGAATTTGAAATTTATTAAAATGTTAATTCCTCTCTTTAAAAAAATAATTAATTTTTTTAATTCATTTCCAGAAATAGGTCCTCGTCAAGCTATCAGATTATTTTTTTGGATTTTAAAACAACCAGAAGAGAAAAAAAAAGAATTTTTGGAGAATTTAAAAGTATTAATAGAAACAACAAGATTTTGTAAATTTTGTTTTTTTCCTACTACCGAAGAATATTGCTCAATTTGTTCTAATCCTAAAAGATTGGAAGAAATAATAATGGTTGTTGCTCGAGAAACAGATGTACTTTCAATGGAAACAGCTAAAATTTTTAAAGGAAGATATTTTATTTTGGGTGGTTTAATTTTACCTTTTAGTGAAAATAAATTAATAAAAGAAAGATTAAAAATTTTAGAGGAAAGATTAGAAAAAAGTAATATAAAAGAAGTAATTATCGGTTTACCCTATATTCGCGAAGCTGAACCTACATTACGATATTTAGAAAATTTATCTAAGAAATATGTTAAAATTAAATTCACTAAATTAGCAAAAGGTATTCCTGCTGGTGGTGAAATTGAATTCTCTGATCCTGAAACATTAAAAGAAGCTTTAGAAAAGAGATATTAAAATGGAAAAATATATTGAAAAATTAGAAAATATTTTTAAACAAGCCAAACAAGAAATAGAGGAAATAAAAAATTTGAAAGAACTTGAAGAATGGAAGATAAAATATTTAGGAAGAAAAAGTTATTTAGCTAATTTTTCAGAAATTCTTAAAAATTTAGATTTAGAGGAAAGAAAAAAAGTTGGTGAATTTTATAATCAAACAAAAGAAAAATTAGAGAAAATTTATCATCAACAAAAAGAAAAATTAAGCGAAGAAGAAATAGAATTTGATTTTTATCATCCAGGAAACCAAGTTTATTATCCCACTCTTACTTTGATATCTTCAAATTTAAAAAAAATAATTGAAATTTTTCAAAACATGGGTTTTATTATAATTGATGCTCCTTTAATTGTTTCCGAATATGAAAATTTTGATTCTCTTAATATGCCTAAGTTTCATCCTGCTCGTGAAATGTGGGATACAATTTGGTTAAAAGAACCGCGAAATTATTTACTTCGAACTCATACAAGTGCTTTTCAGGTTCCTTTCTTAAAAAAATATAAACCCCCAATAAGAGGGATAGTTCCTGGGAAAGTATTTCGTTTTGAGGCTACCGATTCAAGACACGATTTTGAATTTTACCAAATTGAAGGAATTTCGGTAAGCGAAAACTCAAATTTCTCTCATTTAAGATATATTTTTGAGGAATTTTTTGACAATTATTTTGAGAAAAAAATCACTTTAAGGTTTAGACCAAGTTATTTTCCTTTTACTGAACCTAGTATTGAAGTTGATATAAGTTGTGTTCTTTGTAATCAAAGAGGTTGTTCTGTTTGTAAATTTTCTGGTTGGTTAGAAGTTGCTGGAGCAGGAATGATTCATCCATTTGTTTTAAAGGAGGCAGGAATTGATTCTAAAAAATTTCAAGGTTATGCTTTCGGTACTGGTTTAGAAAGATTAATTATGCTTAAATATCAAATAAACGATATTCGTCTTTTACATTCTTCTGATTTAAGAACAAATGAAATTTCGAGTTAGAGATTTAGAAAATTATTTTTCCCAAAAATTAAATTGGAAAGAAATAAGCGAAATTTTAACAGACAAAGCTTTTGAATCATCATATAATAACGGAGTTTTAGAAGTTGATATTTTGGCTAATAGATATCCCGATGCAAGTTCTTTTGTTGGTTTAGCTCAAGAAATAGCTGCTTTAATAGAAAGTAAAATAAAATACCCGATTATAAAAATAAAAGAAGGAAAAGAAAAAATTAATCAATTTATTAAAGTAAAAAATAAAACTGCAAAAACTCCTTTTTATTTTGGAAGAGTTATTCTCGGGGTAAAAAACGATAAATCGCCAACATGGTTAAAAGAATTGGTAGAAAGTTACGGGTTTAATTCAGTTAATTTCATTGTTGATTTAAGTAATTTTGTTATGTTAGAATTTGGGGCACCTCTTCATGTTTTTGATTTAGATAAAATAAAGAATAAAGAAATAATAATTCGTGAGGCTCAAAAAGGAGAAAAATTTATTGCTCTTAATAATAATTTTTATAGTCTTCAAGGAGGTGAAATTTTAATAACTGATAACGAAAAAATTTTAGCTTTAGCTGGAATAATAGGTTCAAAAGAGGCGGAAGTTGATTTAAATACAAAAAATATATTTATTGAGGCAGCTGTTTTCGATCCAGCAACGATTTATAAAACTTCTAGAAGTTTAAAAATAACAACCGAAGCAAGTTATCGTTTTGAAAGGATGGTTATTCCACAAAGAAGCTTACAGGCTTTAGAAAGGTTATCATTTTTAATTCAAAAAAATATAGGAGGAAAAGTTTTAAAAGGAAGAGTATTTTTAGGAAAAATAGATAAAACAAAACCAATCGAAATTGATTTAAAAAGATTAGAAAAATTTTTAGGTATTTCAGTAAATTTTAATCAAATCAAAAAATTCCTTTCATTTCTTAGAATTAAATTAATAAAGAGAAAAAAAGATAGAATTCAAGTTTTAGTTCCAGAGGATAGAATTGATCTTAAAAATGAAGAAGATATTTATGAGGAAATTTTAAGACTTTATGGAGTAAATAATCCGAAAAGAGTTTTTGAACCACCTTCGCATTCTTCTTATGTTGATGAATCTTTTACTTTCAATTATAAAATTAAAACTTATTTAAAAGAATTGGGTTTTTCAGAAGTTTACGGTTATAACTTGATAAGCATAAAAGATTATGAATTTTTTAAATCAATTTTAGAAGAAAATCAAAAACCGATAGAGTTTTTAAATCCTCTTAGCGAAAATTATACTTATTTTGAATTTACTCTTCTTCCTAATCTTCTTAAATCTTGTTCTTTAAATCAAAAAAGATTTAAAGACTTAAAAATCTTTAGATTAGAAAAGGTAGCTTATAGAGAAAATAATGAAATTAAAGAATTTTATAATCTCTGTCTATTAATTAACAAAAAAGAACCGTTTGAAATTTTAAAAGAACTTAAAACAACTCTAAATTATCTTTTAGCTAAATTTAATATAAATTCTGATATAATCTTCGAAAGTAAAAATTGTGAATTTTCTGATCCTTTTGCTTTAGGTTTTTTGTTTGATAAAGAATTTTTGAAAATTGGTTTAATAAAAAGAAAGCTTCTTGAAGTTTATGATATTGATTACAATGTTGGTTTTATGGAAATAAATTTAAATGAACTTAAGAAGGTATCCACTAGTTACAAAAGATTCGAATATTGGGGAGATTATCCAGAAATAACTCGTGATCTCTCGTTTTATATAAGTAAAAACTACAATACTAAAAAAATTATTGATTCTTTTGAGAAATTAAAAATAAAAAACTTAAAAAAAACGATCCTTCTTGATATTTATTTTCCTCATGATTTTCCAGATAAAAAATCTCTAACTTTCAAATTCATTTTTCAATCACCAGAAAAAACTTTAACAGAGGAGGAGGTTGAAAAAGAATTTCAAAAAATTAAAGAATTTGTTTCAAAAACCTTCGAAGCTCAAATTAGATAAATAATTAGGAAAATACTATTTTTCTTTTAAAACCTTACTTAAAGGACAGTTTTTGTGATTATGTTTTTTTGCTGGACAATATTCTCTTCCATATTGAATCAATCTTAAAGGAAAATCACGCCACTCTTTACCTTTAGGTATAATCTCCATTAAATCTTTTTCGATTTTTTCGGGTTTGGTTTCATTTGTAAGTTTAAATAATCGGCTTAATCTCTTAACATGAGTATCAACTGCTATCCCCTCAAAAATATCATAAGCAACCGATAAAACAATATTAGCTGTTTTTCTTGCTACTCCTTTAAGTTTAAGTAAATCTTCCATTTTTTTAGGAACTTCACCATTAAACTTTTCTTTTATTATCTTTGCGTTTTCTAAAATAAATTTAGCTTTGTTCTTATAATAATTAACTCCTTTTATATCATTTTCAAATTCCTTGGGGTTAGCATTTATATAATCATCTAAATTTTTATATTTTTTAAATAACCTTTCTGTAATTTCATTTACTTTTTTATCGGTAGTTTGGGCTGACAAAATTACAGCAACTAAAAGTTCCCAGGGGTTAGAAAAATTTAAAGCAATCTTAGCTTGAGGGTATAATTTTTTTAATTCTTTATTTATTTTTTTAAAGATTTCTTTTCTTTTTTTTAGATTTTTAGACATTTTTTCCTGGTGAAGAAACAATTAAAATCCATTCTTCTTTTATCAAGTCTGCTTTTTCTAAAATCGGATCAATTGCTCTTGAAACTTTAACACAGTCATTAATTCCTATTCTATCTTCTTCTTTGTCAATAAAAACCGTAACTGTTCTTTTACCTCTTTCCCTTCCTATTTCAATCCTTTGGATTTTATAACCCATTTCTTCAATTGTTGTTTCAATCAAATTTCTTATTTCTTCTTTTAAGCTCATTTATTTTTACTTCTCAGTCTGTGGATAATTGATTTAAGTCGCGATGGTCTAAGATGATGAGTTTTTTGTTTAATTTCTTTAATTTTGTTAATAATTACTTTCTTAAAAGGTATTTTTTTAAATTTTTCTAACATAACTTAATTATAAATGAAAATTGGATAAAATTTGATTAATAAAGTTAATAATTTTTTCCATTAATCCAAGTTGAATTAAAAAGTAAATTACTAAAAGAGTAAACCAAAGAGAAACAATAAGACTTAATAGCCACTGAATTATTTTTAAAAACTTCCTTACCAAAATAAAAATGATAACGAAAATAGTTACAAATATATAAAAATTAGTTGAAAACAAGAAATCCCTCACTGTTCTTATAACTTCTTCAAAATTAATAGGTAAAAAAGACATCTTTATTTAAAAAGTTTTATAATTTCAAAATCTCTTTTACAAAATTCGCAATTAGGATTAGGTAGTGGTTCTTTTTCTGAAAAATAAGTTTCTTTTAAATTTTCCAAAATTTCATCATAAATTTCATAATTAAGATTTTCGATAGTTAAAATCTTTCTTTCTTCAATTTTTTCAAATTTTTCATTAATATCGATTCTAACGAAATAAAGAACTCCTATGTCTAAAACTTTTTCCCCCTGTTTTCTCAAAAAATATCCATAAATTTCTAATTCTCTTTTATAAGAATCATAAACGTTAAAATCTTTGCTTAGGGTTGTTTTGAAATCAAGAGGTACCAAATCTTTTTCTTTAGTTATTAAAAGATCATCTATTTTTCCGTAATAAGTTATATTGTGTTTAGGATGATAATACTCAACCCCCTTTCTCCAAATATTTAACTTGTTCAAATCAGGATAAAGTTCGAAATCTAAATCTTCTAATTCTGGTGGTTTTTTATTTATTTTTCTATGTTCGTCAAATATTCTTTTTAACAAAGGATCGTATTTTGATCCTATGTGAGCCGATGAAAATTTTTCTGGTCTTTTAATATTATGTTTAACCTCAAGCCAAAAACATCTTGGGCATTCTATAAATAGATCTATTTTGCTTCGTGAAATTTTTATTTCTGTCTTCTTTTTCATATTTCTTTATTTTAACTAAATTCTTAAAAATTACCAAAGAGAAATCAATTTTTTTACGGCATTTCTGATAGCTTCCTTATCTAAACCATATTTTTTGATTAAATCTTTCATACTTCCAGACTCTCCAAAAGTATTTTGAAGACCGATAAATTCAATTTTAGTAGGTTTTGTTTTTCCTAAAAATTCAGCAATAGCACTTCCCATTCCACCCTGAACTTGATGATCTTCAACTGTCACAATCCCCTTAACTTTACTTGCAACTTCTAAGATTTTTTCTTCATCTAATGGCTTTATAGTATGAACATTAAAAACATAAACATCTATTCCCTCCTCTTCTAGTTCTTTGGCTGCAAGGAGTGCTTGATAAACTAAATGTCCAGTTGCCATAATAGCAATCTCAGCTTTTTCTGTTTTAGGCAACCAAAAACATTCAATCTTCCCAAATCTAAAAGGCGTCTCTTCGGTTGTTATAACTGGTGTTTTATCTCTAACAAATCTTATATAGAAAGGACCATAAACATCAGCTGAATATAAAGTTGCTTTTTTTGCTTCAAAGTAGTCGCAAGGTGAAATTACTCTAATATTTGGTAAACATCTCATAATCGCAATATCTTCTGTTGCTTGATGAGTTGCTCCATCTGGACCAGTTACAATTCCCGAATGATGACCAGCAATTTTAACATTAGCATCATTATAAATAATTGTTGTTCTTATTGTTTCCCAATTTTTACCAGGAGAAAAAGTTGCATAGGAAGAAATAAAAGCAATTTTTCCAGAAACACCAAGACCAGCAGCAATTCCCGCCATATTTTGTTCAGCAATCCCACATTCAATAAATCTTTCAGGCCATTTTTCAGCAAACTTATGAACTCTTGTTGATTCAGCTAAATCAGCAGTTAAAACAACAACATCTGGATTTTTTTCGCCAAGTTCTAATAAAGCATCACCATAACCATCTCTTATCGGCCTTTCTTCTGGCTCCTCAAAAATATTTGGATTTAACTTCAATTCTGGATTAAGCATTTTAGTTTATTATATCATTTTTCTTTTTTCAAATAATCTTCAAATTCTTTTTCTGCTCTTTCGATTATCTCTTTAAACTTTCTGTATATATTTCTTTCCTCTTCACTAAATCTTGGGTCCTGGTCTAAATTTTTAATCTCTTCTTTCATGGTTTTAATAAATTCATCAAATCTATCTTTATATTTTTCTTTAAAATCTAACCATCGAATTTCCTGAATACGACTATGAGCTTTTTCAATTCTTAAAATTAAAACAATGATAATAATCAAAATAACAAAAATTATCAAACTAAACAAAATAATCCAACTGCTTTCTGGTTTTTCTCTTGTAATAATTATTGGTCTTTCTATAGGTTTAAAATTAACAACCTCTTCTTTAAAAACTTCATTATTTGCCATATCTTTAATCACAACTTTTATTTTTTTACTTCCTTCCAAAGCACTTATTAATTTAGTGACTACACCATCAATAAAATCTTCTCTTGAATATAGAGAATCATCGACATAAATTTCAGCTTTAGCTAAACCAGATAAACTATCAGTAGCAACAATTTTTAAATAAAGACCATTATCTTTAGGAATAAGAGAAAATTCGGTTATTTCTGGTGGTTGAGTATCAATATTGAATCTAAATCTAGCAATTTCACTTCTTCCAAATTCATTTTCAAACTGAACAGCGAAATAATAAGTTCCATCAGGAACATTTTCTAATTTCCTACGAGAAATAGGCGGTGAATATTCAACATAAGGAATCAAATCTGAATTTTTTCCATAAGCAGTTCTTACTAAATTAATATTTGAAGGAACTTGCCATTCAAAAACAGGATTATTATTGTTATACCATTTATTAGGATCTGGATGAGTTGGAGAAGTTATAATTGGTCTTGGAAGTAAATTATTTGAGGACAGAATTTCTTCCTTAATAGTAATTTCTTCTCTTTGTAAGATTTGAGTGATTTTATAACTCCCACCGATCATTGCTTTTAAGATATTTGTGCCATAACCATCATTAGCTAAAACCATTCCTGAAATAAAATCTATTTTTGTTTCTCCCGGTCTAACTGCTTTGAAATTTATTGTTAAAATTTTTCCAGTCTTTCCTTGAAAACCAGGATTAAAAACAACCCCTTCAAAAGTAAATTCATTCCCCTCAACTTCTGGTTCTCTTACCCAAAAATTAAAAATTGAACCAGACTTTGAATGACTAACATATTTTAAAATACTATTATCCCAAGTAATTCTGCCTGAAGCAGCATTTATTGCTTGATCAGAAGCGTCAACATAAACTGTAACTATCAAATTATCACCAACATTTAAATTTTTACTTGAAGGTTGAAGATATAAAGAAGCAGAAAAAGAAAGTTTAGGAATAATTAAAAATAAAAGAATAAAGCTTAAAAACTTTATTTTGCTCCAATGTTTAATTTCCATTAATATTTCGTTTTTATAAATTAATTTTATCAAGAAAAAGGTTATAACATTTACTTTATTCTTTTCAATAATTTTAACAATTCATTTTTTGTAATTTCTAATTCGCGAATAATCGCTCTTATTAAACCCACTTTAAGATCCTTATTATGAATTGGCACCGTGATTATTTTTTTTTCTTTAAAGGATTTAAAAATATTTTATGGCTACCTGTTTGTCTTTTTTCAATATAACCAAGTTCTTTTAAAACTTTTATTGCATCTTTAGATCTTAACGGTGGCAATCTCATTAAATCTTAAATTCAATTTTTGAAACAATAAATTTTTATTTTTCTATTGGTATCTCTTCGCCGATCTCTTTTAAAGTCTCTAAATAACCATAAATAGCATCTTTGGCCATTTCTAAAGCTTCTTCAACTGTTTCTCCCTGAGTAACACAACCTGGCAATGATGGAACGTAAACAATATAACCGCCCTCTTCAGCTGGTTCTAAAATAACAGTATAATTTATTATTTTCTTTTTAAATTTTTTTCGCATATTCTAATTATAACATTTCAATTTTAAATTTTTTAATCAATAATCTTATTAAAAAAACAAAAATAAGTGAAAAAATAATTATAAAAAATATTTCATCTGTCATTAAAATTGATTTTGGTTTTAGATATTCAATCCTTTCATTACCCGCTTTATCAACAGCTTTAACAAAAATATAACTTCTTAATGTTTGATCTTTCAAAAGATAAGGAGATTCTGCTTTTTCAAAATTTAAATCTTTTAAATTGGGTTTCTTGAAACCCTGTTTTTCAGCAACTTCATAATAAGCAATTCCAGATTGCTTGTCTGTAGTCTTAAAAATAATAAAATATTTACCCTCAAACATTTCTTTATTTTTGTACAAATAGATTTGGAAACTTTCTGGAGGAAATTTGTCTTCGATAAATTCCTGATAAGTTAATTTTTTAATTTCTAAAAATTTGCTTTCTACTTTTAATTTTGCTTCTGTACCAAAACCATCATTTAACAAAACTTTAGATGAAGGTAAAATTTCTATTAAAGCATTTTCTCCTTTAGTTTCAAAAATTAAATTTGTTAAAAGTCCCTTCCTACCAAGATAACCACCAATACTTACCCCAGAAAATTGAAGAGTATTATTTTGAATAATTGGTTTTTCAATCCAAAAATTAATTATTGAACCAGCTTCCTGAAAATCGCGAAAAATTAAATTATCTGAAACCTTTATTTTAACTTCATAAGCGTTTACTGATTCACCTTCGGTATCTACATAAATGGGGATAACAATTTTATTTTTTATAAGATTTGCTTCATCAAAATAAATCTTTGCCATTTTATCCTGAATAATAATAAGCCATAATTGAAAAGTCTATTAAATCTACTTTACCATCACCATTTAATTTTTGTTTTTCAATTTCAGCAAATTTTGAACTTAATTTCTTTTTATACCAATAAGCAGCAATTGAAAAATCAATCAAATTTACTTTACAATCATTATTTAAATCTCCTTTTTGAGGACAAGCGGTTGCTTTTTTAGGAATACTTTTTTCTCCAACATTAAAACTTAGAGTTCTTGAATAAGGACTAACCATCTGATTTAAATAAACTTGTCTTGATTTTGTATAATGCTGGCCAGTTTCTAGATTACTAGTATCTAGTACATATAAATATGAACCATCTTTTTCTGTTGGGATTCTAAAAAATAACTCTTCTTCAGAGGAAACATGAATAATAACATCGGTATCAGGGATTGCTTGCCCAAAAATTTGTAATACATCTCCCTTTTTAACAGAGGTTTTATCAATATCAATTGTTGGTGAAAGAAAAATTCCCGAACTTCTAACAGTCTGTCCAGCAATAACATTTACTTGAAAAGTAAGTAAACTTGACCTCCTTCCTTGAGAATCTTCGGAATATAAAGTAAATAAATAAATACCAGGCGAAAGATTGCTTAAGGTTATTTCAAAATCTCCTCTATTTCCCGTTCTAATTATTTCTCTTATTTGACCATCAGAAAGCAAAGTTACTTCAGAGTTTGGGTAAGCTTTACCAGAAATTATAACTCTTCCGTATTGAGGTAAAGAAACACCACCTCCCCCTCCGCCACCACCTCCAGAAGGTTGAGTTACGCACTGCGAAGTATTAAAAGTACAATTAGAATTACAAGTTAAAGTACCACCACTATATCCTAAAGAAGTGCAGGTTTGTCCACCAAGATCTGGACCATCGCATTCTTCATTAATTTCTTTTATATTATTTCCACAAATACCCGGTTTAATTGCTGTAACATTTACAGAGGCAGATTTTATTTTATAAATAAAAAAAACAGAGGTTATTAAAAAAATTATGATAATTAAAACAAAATTTTTTAAATTCATTCATTCTTTTGAGTATATTTTCTAATTATATAAGCATTATATTTTCTAATCAAAACTGGAAGAACGAAAATAACAAAAATTATCAAAATTAAAATTATTATTAAATATTTTACATTCAGAAAAACGAACCAATAATTAAAATTTAAACTATTATTTTCTCCATAACTCATATTAAAAACAGCTTTATAAATTCCAAAAGCAAACTTTCCTTGCCATTCAGTTTCTAAAAGTCTTTCAGTATTTGGCAAAATTTGATATTCTTTGGGATTAACCGGCAGACTGGCTACTTCTTTACCAAAAATGTTTTTAATATCAATGAAGCCCTTAGGGGTTATATAGGTATTACCTTCGTTTTTAATTAAATAAACAAATTTTACGGGAAAATCCCAAACAATTCTTTTTGCTTCAAATTTTAAAACATCTGCCTTATAAATAGCATTTCCTCTAACATTAATAAAAACTAAAGAAGCTACTCGACTAACAATTCCAACTTGACCTGGTTCTTTTTTAGGAGCACCGCTTCCAACCCAAATTGCTAAAAAATGTCCTCCTGGTGGAGCAGATTGAGGAATATTTATTTTTACTGGAATTTGGATATCTTCTTTTGATTTTAGAAAAACTTCTTTTTGAACTTCAACCCAATCTTTTTCTGGAGGATTTTCAAAAAACCTTCTTTCACCCCCAACATCTGTAAACCCCTCAACAGTGATATAAAATTTAGAATCCCAATCACTATCATTTCTAATAAACAAGTTAAATGTTAAAGTATCGCCTGGATCAGCAGTAAATTCAATTTTCGCTGGTCCAACAGTTAAAGCATTTGCGAAACTTACAAATGTAATCAATGTAATAAACAAGATTAATAACTTTTTCATTAATAAGTTTGCATTTGGTTCGTGAGAAGGTTCGCAAGAGTTTGTGACCATTTACTTTTCTAATTAGAAGAACAGGAATAAGTAATCGTATCAGCATAACTTCCAGCAGGAGCTAAACCTGAAACAGCTGCTCTGTGGGTAACAACAACTTCTCTATTAGATACAGGTTGAGATGAAGAAGCCAAGGTTTGACTAGTCGTTGCCAATCTACCAACAGTATTACCACCATAAGTATAGATTGAATTTAAAGATAAAGTTCCACCTGAGCCAGCAGTAGTTGTTGCTGCTTGAATTCCGTAACCATCAGTTCCAGCAACTAAAGTTGAAGTTGCAGGAAAGCCAGCAGCTGGAGAAGGAATCAGGTATGTTGGAGCAGTTGATTTGTATAAACCGCCATTTGTTCCATCACCTTGATCTCTTATTGTTACTGTACAACCAGCACCAGGATTACAAGAAACAGTTGTTGTTACATTAGGAGAAGAAGTATAAACTGCTGAAGGGTCAATATTACCAAAAGCAGTTGTTGTTGTTGACAGATTACAAGTTGTTGTTTCTAACACAGTTGCTGAAACAGATACACTACC
>JAUQOT010000032.1 GCA_030550735.1 Patescibacteria group bacterium | reverse complement strand
CATTAAAAATAATTGGAGTTGCTCCTCCCATTCCTTCTTGAAGCCATACAAAAGCAGCATACAAGGCTATAAAAACTAAAACAATATAAGCCAAATCTCTTAAAGTTCGCCAAACTATATATCCAGGGGGATTTTGATATTGAGTAGTAAAAGGATTTAAAGAAGAAGTAAAATCTACTAAGGGAACAACTACAGAATTTAGCCAAACACCCATTATTTGGAAAGCAAACCATGCTATATTTTTGATCACTGCCGCTATAAACCAAATTAAACTTCTAAGGAAAAAAACTGCAACATTTATCATAGCAATAGTAAGTTTACAACCTAACCACGGAAAACCATTAGGAATATTAAAAAATAATATCTTTGTTTCATATTTAGCACAAGGATCAGGTGGAGGAGGGGTTGGAAGCTGCTGTTCTCGTATTTTTTTGGTCGTCTCTAAAAATTCATTAGAAAAATTACTAGAAATACTACCCCTACCAATATTATCAATTTCAATCTTTAACTCTTCCTTTTTTACATTATTTACATTATTTTCATCACTTAACCATTCACGAAAAATGGCGGGTATCAAGATTTCTCGTAATGTGTCTGATATATCTAATTTCTCACTCCCACGAATACCATGTACTCGTGAAGCAAAACCATGATCGATAGCACCAAAAGCAACAGTCACCTCTTTAATCGTGTCTCCTCCATCTGGTTTGTTATTATCATTAGCATCTTCAACAACTATTCCTGCTACAAAAAAAGTTACTACGTACTTGTTATTCTCTGAAATATAACACTCTTGAGCTTGATAAACAAAAGTTTTTTCAATTTGAGAAGGTAATTGTGAAAGATTTTTACAATAAATTTGAATTGGTTGTATCCAAGAAGAAAAACGCGAACGGTTTACACAATCCATATTAACAGTAGCACTAAAACTGTTTTTATCTGTCTTGATCTCCCTTAGAGGATGCCTATCTAAATTAATTACACACTCTCCACCTTGCCCTCTCGCCCACTCTATTTTTATAAACAAAGTCAAAACTAAAATTAATATTATGAATACTATTCTTTTCATTATTTTCTTATTATATTTACCTCTTTTGGTTTAAAGATATTTGAAATAAAGGATAAAAGGTTAAAATTTGTTTTTAATTCAGGAGTCTTTTTTGTGATAATTATTTCTTTTTTAACAAAAATGTTTCTATTTTTTTGAGCAAAATTTTGAGGAGTTATAACATTTACACCCGGTTCACCCTTATAAGCTGAAGCTAATGCATTTAATAAATAAGCGGGTCTAAAATCAAAAGCAGCTCTTGAAACTGTTGTCAATTCGCCTATAAAAGCAGTTTTTAAAACTTCTTTTAATCTTGTAATTCTAGGTTTTACTATATAAACAAATCCACTTCCATAATATTTTTCAATTGTGCAAGGATAAGAACAATTAGGATTTTTAAGCTGATTATAATTTATTTTCTCCAACTTCGGATTTTCATTAATTTTATCAATTACTGATTGTATTCTTCTTTGAGACGATTCAAAACTTCCTAATAACTTCCAAGCAGCTGTATCATAACTAGGAATGTAATTAGAAGCATGTCCTATTACTCTTATAAAAAGCTCATTGTATTTTTCTAACCCTCCTTTTATAATTAAAACAGCATCAATTATTCTATTCATATCATTGACTAAATCTTGAACAGACTTATGAACACAATCAGAATAAGCAGAACTTCTTAAAATGTTTTTTGCATCCTGAGGAGTAACTATTTGTTGTCCACAGAACTTATCAATTTTCTTTAAAAGCTCTAAAGGATCCGAAAAATCTTCCTCTAAAAGTGCCTTTTTAAGATCAGGATTTTTAGTAAATAGACCTAAAAATATTTCTTTCCATTCATCCCCTCCAGTAATATTAGAAAAACCTCCAACAATAGGAACACTTTTTACTAAAGAAGTAAAAGAAGGATTTGAGGATATTTTATCGCCTGAAAATATTTCTGAAGGTTTAGGCGTAAAATATAAATCAACAAAATCATGTGGTACAAGAATAGAATTACCATTTTTATTATTTGCTTTAATAAATACTATAGGCATAGATGTTTTATCAATTGGACTTAGCTCCATTAATCCAGGATCACTAATTAAAGCAATAGCGTTATTTCCAACATTAGAAATAAGAATAGAATTTTTCAAATCCGCGAATGTATTACCTAAACCATTTTGTAATCTAACAGATGGAAGAGCAGCTTGATTTAAATCGTTACTTGTTTGAGCAAGAAAAATTCTTCCTGAAAAAGCAGAAATTATTTTACCTAAAAATCCAATTTGTTTATTTTGTTTTTGGAAAGCAAAAGATGGTGTTTGTGTTTGACAGATTTCAATATTATTAATAATTTGAGTAGCATAATCTTCTAGCCCACCCTTTCCTATTGCCTCAATTACACTTAAATGATAAGGTGCAAATTCTGGATCTAAACATTTTCCACTATAAAATTTACCTGCTTCTATTAAAGCCTGATATCTTTGTCTATAACTATTCCATTCCCTAAAAGCAGCTACAAACGGATTACTTGGATCTAAATTTGAATTACTAACTATACCTCGAACATAACCCATCATTTCTAATGTTTGAAGAGCGTATCTTAAGTTTTCATCTAATTTTTTTGTTTGTTCTAAATAGCTTCTTAAAACAATATCAGTAGTTTTTAAAGTGCTTCCAGCTTGAAGATTAAACCCATATCTTAAAAGCTGGTATAAAATAGGATCATAAGGAAAAACAGGAACCGCTTCAGTTGGTGGAGTCGTTGAAATATTAAAGAATTCTTCTATCCAAGAATGAAGATCTTGAAGAAAAATAGAATATCGTGGGTCTTGATATGGTGGAGGAGGTTCAATATATCCAATAGGATCTACACCAGCGAAAGTAAAATTATTTAAAAGAAGAGAAAAAACAACTAAAAGGGTGATTTTTCTTAAATTGTTTTTCATTTTTATAAAAAATTTTAAATCAAAATTTTCATATTTTTGAGCCGGTGATGGGATTTGAACCCATGACCTTCCCCTTACGAAGGGGCCGCTCTACCGCTGAGCTACACCGGCTATTTTTTAAAAACATTTGTATTTTTTAAAATTTCATCAGAGATAAAGATTATTTTTTCTCCTTCTAAATTTTCACCAAATTTTTCTTTTTTTTCTTTTTCCCAACTTAGGGGATGAAAAACCTTCTTTTTTTCCTCTTCTATTTCTGTTCCTTCTTTGTTTGATTTTATTATAATTTTTTTTATAATCTCGATTTCTTTTTTATAGGGTTCATTTTTTCTTTTTTCCGCTAGAAGGCTTATTCCTAAAAAGAGACTGACAATTAAAAGTAAGATTGTTAAAAGATAGGGTTTTTTAAAGAGTAATGTTTTCATAATATCTAATTTTAACTTTTTGTTTTTCAAAACTTAAACAAACTAAAGAAATTATACAATTTTCAAAATTCGGGTGTTTTCTTAAAATAATATTTGCTAAATTTTTTAATTTTTTCCTTTTCCGTCCATTAAAATGAATTTCAGGAAGAAAACTTTTAGAATTGAATAAACTTTTTACTTCAACAATGTTTAAAAAATTTTGCTTACAGCATAAAATATCAATTTCACCTAATCTTCCTAATTTCAAGTTTTTATTTAGAATCTTATAGCCTCTTTTTACTAAAAACTTTTCAGCTAATTTTTCTCCTAAAAGCCCCTTTTCTTTTTTATTCATATAACAAAATTTACTAACTTTCCTTTAACGATTATTATTTTTTTGATTTTGCTTTCTTTTAG
>JAUQOT010000031.1 GCA_030550735.1 Patescibacteria group bacterium | reverse complement strand
TAGGTAGAAATATTTGTTTAGAAATCAAAGATTTTTATCCTTCTCCAAGAGGAAAAGGAGGACAAACTGGATGCACTGCTGATATTACTTTCTGGCTTATGGAAAATGAATTTGAGGAAATTTATAATAGATTTTTGAAACCATTAGAAGAAAAAATGTTGAGAAAAAATGTTATGACTATTTGGGATTGTGGTTTGATTTATGATAAAAAACAGAAAAAATTCTTCTTTACTGAATTTTGTATAAGACCTGGTTATAATGCTTTCTTTTCTGAACTTTCTACTTTTCCTTCCATTGGTGAATATTTTGAGAGATTAATAAGAAAAGAAGATGTTTTTAATCCAATTTCTACTCATAGATTTGGAGCAAGTTTTAGAATTTTTAACAATACACAAAATTTAGAAAAATCTAAACCAGCTGAAATTATTTTGTTAGATGAATATGGGAAAAAAACTGAAATAGTAGATAGGGATTTATGGTTGTGGGATGTTCAGAAAAAAGGAAAAAATTTTTTTACAGTTAATTACGATTCAAATGTAGCTGTTGTTACTGGAAGTGGAAATGATTTTAAAAGAGCTTTTGATAATGCTTGGGAAAAAACATCTCAAATCATAATAGATAATGCTTACTTTATCAATCTTGAAGATATTTATTCCACCTCTTACAAAAACAATTTGATTGAAAGATATCTTTTCATTCGCAATGAATTTAATTTAGAAAATTTGCCGATTGTGTTATAATTTTCAAAAATGTTTCTTAAACTTTTTAAACCCAAACCTTGGAAAGACAAATCCTTCAATCCTGGTTGGATAGGAGACGAAGAAGAAACAAAAGATGAACGGAACTATTTAGCCGAAGAAATTTTTAAATCTTATCCTTCTCCTGAATGGAAGGAAAAACCAATTTCTCTGTGGCGTAGATTTTTACCAATTCGAAATCAATTTACTTCAAGTGCTTGTGTTTCATTTTCTATTGCTCTTGCTTTAGGTATAGAGAACTTTTTAGAAGAAGGAAAATTTGAAACTTTATCTGCTCGCTTTATTTATTCTCGTGGTTATATTCCCAATGGAGGTGGTATGTATTATTTACAGGCACTTGAAATTGCTAGAAAAGAAGGAACTTGTTTAGAACAACAAATGATATCTGATGGTTTAAATGAAGAACAAATGAGAGTCAAAGATGATACAAAAAATATGCAATGGGTAGCTCAAATTTATAAACCTCAATCTTATATCTTTTTACCCCTGGATATTGATATTTTTGCTGGCATTTTACAAACAACAAATAAAGGAATTCTTTTAGGAACAAGATTTAATCCTGGTGGTTATTCAAAAGCAGAAGTGATTTTAGATAGAAATGGAGTTTATGGACATGCTGTAGTTGCTGTTGATGCCACTATATGGAATGGTAAAAAAGCTTTAATTTTTCAGAATAGCTGGGGTAAAGATTGGGGGATAAACGGATTGGGAATAATTACCGAAGAACAATTTAAAAATGGAGTTGTTTTAGGAGTTCAATTAATTGATTTTGTTTATCAACCTCAAACCACCAATAAACCAAAAATGTTCATTAATGCAAGTAGATTGAAAGTTGGAGATAGAGGAAATGATGTTGTTAAATTACAAGTGGGTCTTCAGTGGTTAGGATTTTTCCCAGCCAGTCAAGAGGTAACGGGTTATTATGGTGGAATTACGAGACAAGCAGTTAAAGATTTTCAAAGAAGATATTCACTGAACGAAACAGGAATTATGGATTTAAACTCCATAAACAAATTCAATGAAATTTTTGGTTCATAGGTCGTTAATTAAAAAACAAATAAAATGGGGTTTTCTTGGAGAAAATCTTTTAAAAAAGCTTTAATTCAAGTGATAGTTCTGTTTTTGTCTGGAGGACTAGCAGTTTTGATTGAAGAAGTAGCAAGATTAGATTTTGCAAACAATCCAACATTGGAGGGATGGCTTATAATCTCTCTGTTTTTCTTCTTGAATGTCTTGAGGAATTGGCTTAAACAAAATACCACTTTTGGTCGTTATTTATGATTTAGTCAAAAATGGAAGAAGAAATTTTAGAGGAAGAAGAAACATTAGAAGAAGAAGTATATCAAGATGAAGAAGAGGAAGAGGAGGAAAAAGAGGATGAGAAAGAAGAAAAGGAAGAAGAATAGAAGGGTCGTTATTAAGAAACTAAAATAAATGCCTAGAGGAAGAAGACCTTCAAAGAAAAAATAAAGAAAATCGGGGGGAGAAAAACTCCTCCCGATTTTTATTTCTTTCAATCTTACACTAGTTCATTGGAAACTTTTTAACCCCCTCAAATTTCGCCTAGGATAAAAAATTCTTTGGGGTGGTATATAAATGTATCTCTCGAAAAAAAATTTTTATACTACGCAAAATTTAAGGGGGTACATTCAAAAAACCCTCAATTTTCCTACATTTTTTAAACATCAAGAAAAAATTAAAAAATCATAGATTTTAAAAGCTTTTTTTCATTTTTTCTACCAATTTTCACCTTTCTGCCTCTACACTTAACATGGAAAGCTTATCGCTCTTAATTGGCGATTTAAGGGCTGGAAAGGTAAACAGCCCGATGCTACCGAGCCAGCTCGGTTAGCAAGGTTTAAAAACGCCACAAAATCAGATGGAGTCCAACGGAAAAAACGTTCTGAAACAAAAAACAGTCGCTAAACGCGAGAATTTTTAAAAATTAGGAGTCCAAGGTATTAATTATTTTGAAAAAAAAATAATTAAAGGGGGGTGAGGAGATAGATAAGAGGAGAGGGGGGAGTTGATTGGACTCCAAATTGGACTCATCCCAATTTACCCCCCTTTAAAAAATGTAGAAAAATTGGGGTTTTTTAATAGGGTACTTAATAGGAAAAAGGGGACCAGTCCAATGGTACAGAATTATGATTGGACTCAAAAAATGTAGATTTTAACTACATTTTTTGTTATCAGTCCAATCGTTTACCCCCCTCTTAATATATATATGCGTTCATCTTGACAAGTTCAGTCTAACCATGGTATAATGGATTAAGATTAAACTAAACCAACATGATTAACAATTACAAAAAACTCTTACTTGATTTAGTGATTTGGGGAGATGTCAATTTCGAAGAATGGAAAAATATTTTTTTGGAAAAAAAGCTGATAACTGAAGAAGAGGCTGAAGATATAGAGAACATTCTAAAGAGTCTTGAGAAAGAAGAAGAGGAATGGAAAAAAGATGCAAAGAAATATGCAAATGATATTTTGGTTTTAAAAGAAGTTTTCTCTGATTTAATTTCTGATGAAGATTTTCATAGAGCTTTAATCGAAAATCTAAAAAACTATGAAAAAGAGTATTCAAAATTGCAACAGTATGTAGTTTCTTATTCTCATCTACTTTCAGACCCCAATTACTCTTTCTTAAAAAATGAAGTTTTAGAAAAAGAAAGAGAATTACTTTTTCAAATTTCAAGATTAAATCAATTACTTTCATTTTTAGAATTCAAAAAATCAGGAAAAGAAGAAAAAATTCATTTTGAAGATGTGGAAAATATTCTAGAAAGGTGTGATATAAAAGAGGTGATTGAAAGAGAAACGGGTAGAAATGCTCAAAAATCTGGAAATCTTTATAGAATGAATTGTCCTTTTCCAGACCATCAAGATAAAGACCCCTCATTTTTCATTTATCCTCAAACGAACTCATTTTATTGTTTTGGTTGTCAAAGAGGAGGTAATGTTCTAAACTTTTTGATGTTTTATCATCAATTTCCAAGTTATTATCAGGCAATTAAATATTTGAGAGAAAATGGTTACCTTTGATTTTGGAGAAAAATTTTTCAAAAAAGAGAA
>JAUQOT010000030.1 GCA_030550735.1 Patescibacteria group bacterium | reverse complement strand
CAAGCAATGGATATTGAATGGGCAAAAGATGGTGTTGATGGAAAACTCTATATTGTTCAAGCAAGAGCGGAAACAGTTTACTCAACTAAAAAGAAAAATGTTTATGAGGAGTATAGATTAAAAGATAAAGGAGAAGTTTTGATTAAAGGGATTGCAATTGGTTCAAAAATTACTTCTGGAAAAGTTAGGGTGATTAAAGATGTTTCAAAAATAAATGAATTTCAACAAGGAGAAATTTTAGTTACCGAAATGACAGACCCAGATTGGGTGCCGATAATGAAAATTGCTAAAGGAATAATTACAGATAAAGGGGGAAGAACCTGCCATGCAGCCATAGTTTCTCGTGAGCTGGGAATTCCGGCAATTGTTGGTACTCAAAAGGCAACTGAAATTTTAAAAACAGGTGATGAAGTAACAATTGATTGCTCAACCGGAATTACAGGGTACGTTTATAAAGGTTTATTAGATTATGAGGTTATTCAACATGATTTAGGAAAATTACCTGAAACCAAAACAAAAATTTATGTAAATATCGGACTTCCTGATGAAGCTTGGGAAAGATGGTATTTACCAGTTAAAGGTGTTGGACTTGCAAGGGAAGAATTTATTATTGCTGAAGAAATCAAAATTCATCCTAATGCTTTGATTGATTATCCTAACTTACCTGAAGAAATCAAAAGAAAAATTGCCGAACTTACAGCTAGTTATGATGATAAAAAACAATATTTTGTTGATAAATTAGCTGAAGGGATAGCTAAAATTTGCACAGCTTATTATCCAAATGAAGTTATTGTAAGATTTTCTGATTTTAAAACTAATGAGTATAGAAATTTGATTGGTGGAGAACTTTATGAACCACATGAAGAAAATCCTATGATTGGTTGGCGAGGAGCAAGTAGATATTATCATCCTAAATTTAAAAAGGCTTTTGAATTAGAAGTTTTAGCAATGAAAAAAGTTAGAGAGGAATTTGGTTTAGATAATTTAACGGTTATGATTCCATTTTGTCGAACACCAGAAGAAGGAAAGAAAGTTGTTGATATTATTGAATCAATAATGGGCAAAAGAGAAGAAAAAGGTTATAAGATTTATGTTATGTGCGAAATTCCTTCTAATGTTTTGCAAGCTGAGGAATTTTTAGAAATTTTTGATGGAATGTCAATTGGTTCAAATGACTTGACTCAGCTTGTTTTAGGTATTGATAGAGATAATGAAATTTTGCAAGGATTAGCTGATGAAAGAAATGAATCGGTTAAAAAATTAATTTCTCAAGTAATCAGAATATGCAAAGAAAAAAATAAATATATTGGCATTTGCGGTCAAGCACCAAGCGATTTTCCAGAGATTGTTGAGTTTCTAGTAAAAGAGGGAATTGAAAGTATTAGTGTTAATAGTGATGTCGTAATAAAGACAATAGAAATGGTGAAAAGATTTGAAGATGAAATAGTCTTGTGATATAATTAAATTAATTTAAAAGAATATGGTTTGACAAAAAAGCAAGTGTTGTCTGCATTAAAATATGCTGCTAAAGTTTTATCTACAGAAGAAATTTTAAGCTTACAATAATTTTTATTTTGATGAAAGCTTTAATTGATGAAGATTTACCAAAATCTCTAAAAAATGTACTTTTAAAATTTGGTTTTGAAGTAATAGATCTAAGAGAAACTAGTTTGAGGGGTGCTTCAGATGAAAAAGTTTTCAATTATGCTCAGAAAATTTCTGCGATTTTATTTACAGGTGATCTCGATTTTAGCAATATTTTAAAATTTCCTCCTGGAAGTCATCATGGAATTGTTATCTTAAGATTTCTTAATGAGCTTTCAGTTGGTGAAATAAACAAAATGAGTAAAAATTTATTAAAAAATTGATTTAAATGAATTAAAGGGAAATATAACAATTTTATCCCCGTATAAAATAAGAATCAGAAAAACAATAAAATGAAAATCGAAGAAATAAAAGTAAATAAAATTTTGGATTCAAGGGGAGAATCAACAATTGAGGTTGAAATTGAGAGTGAGGGTTTTAAAGAAAAAGCGTCAATTCCTTCAGGTAAAAGTGTTGGTAGTCATGAAGCAATTTGTTTAGATTGTGATAAAATAGAAAAAAATTTACCTGAATTTTTAAAAGAAATTAAAAATTTTGATTTTTCAACTTCTCAAGAATTTGATAATTTTTTAATTGAAAGGGCAGGGAATAACAAAGAAAAATTAGGAGCAAATTTTGTTTTAGGACTTTCTATAGCATTTGCGCGTCTATTAGCAAAATTAAATAAGGAAGAGTTATTTGTTTACTTAAAAAGAGAATATGAATCAGATAAATTTTCAGTACCTAAACTAGTAATCAATATAATTGGTGGAGGTGTTCATTCTTTTAATAATTTAGATTTTCAAGAATATTGGTTAGTAACTAAAGAAGGATTTAGTGAAAAATTAATTGCTGATGTTTTGAATGTTATTAATAATATAGAGAAAAAATTGCCAAAACCACTTGGGAGAAATGATGAAGGTGCTTTTTGTACAAATTTTAGTGACAATTATGAACCATTTATTTATTTAAATCAATTCAAAGAAAATTTTGAACTTGGTGCTGATATTGCTGCTAATCAAATTAAAAAAGAATTAAATTGGAAAGAGATTTATACGAATTTAAAAAGATTGAATGTTTTATATTTAGAAGATCCCTATAAAGAAGATGAATTTGAAAAATTTACTGAACTTAAAAAAGAGGGATTTAAAGTTATTGGTGATGATTTAACAGTAACCAATATTGAAAGATTAAAAATAGCAATTGAAAAAGATTCGGTAAATGGAGTAATAGTTAAGCCAAACCAAATTGGAACAATTAAAGAAACTTTTGAATTTGTGAAGTTAGCAAAAGAAAATAATTTATTTACAATTTTTTCTCATCGAAGCGGAGAAACAAATGATAACTGGATAATTGATTTAGGGATTGCTTTTGAAGCTGATTATTTTAAGATTGGTGTACCACTTCAGGGCGAAAGAGTTGCTAAATGGAATAGATTGATAGAGATTTTTAAAAGATTAAACTTTTAACCTCATTTATAAAAAAATTTTTTATTTCCTCCCACTTTACTTTTTTAATCATTTTTGGCATTGGTTCATTTTCAGCATCTTCAAAGTAGATTAAACTTTTTTTAAGATGAAAGAGGTTAAATTTGATGCCTTTATATTTTTTTTCAAATTTTTTTAAAAGATTTTTAAGCTTAATAAGTTTCAAAACAAAATAAAGATCAATAAAATCTCTTTTTGTTCCTCTTGAACTAAGAGCAGAAATCTTCATACAAGCAATGTCTAAGTAATGAGCTAAATTAATATTTTCAAATTTCAATAGATCTTCTAAAAGATTATATTCATAAAGAAAAAAAGAAATTTTAACTTTATCTAAAAAGCCAATGATGGTTCCCTTATCTCTGATATAAAGTTGAAAATTTTTTAGTGTTGATAATTGCTTTATAATTTCGTCTTCATTAAATTTTTTAGGAGAGAAAAAGTCTAAATCTTGCGAAAAACGGTGACCTAATTGGAGAGCTAAACCAGTACCACCAGCAAGATAAAATTGGGAAATAAATTCTAATCTTGAGAGAGCATTTAATGCTTTTTTTGTCTTTGAATTTAAAACTTCTGTGTATAATTTCATTTAAAAATCAAATTAAGAAAATTTTTTGTTTTAGGAGAAATTTTTTTGCTTTTTCTTGCTATTTCAAGAATTTCTTTAAGTCCAAAATTTTTTAGAAGCCATTTAAAAGCCTTTTCATCTCCATATTCAAGAAGTCTTTCAATAAGATAAGTTTGATGTTTTTTAAGATCAATATTTCTTAGATCAACATCCCAAAAATACTTTTTAAATGATTTAGGAATCTTCATTAATTAAATTATTATAAATTAAAAAATTAACAATAAAAAAACTCTCTTAAATTGCTTTTTATTGAATTAAACCTTAACCTTTTACTTAACTGAATTGAAAGCATTAACTAAACCGCAACCATAAAGATTGTCAATTCCTGGGGTGCCTAAGTCAATTGCTCCTTGACATAGTTTAGTTTTTACTTCATCAGGATCCCATTTCCCATTTCCATTTAAATCATTTATTCCAACAGGAGTATTTAAAACTAAAGCAGCAACACCAGAGACATGTGGAGCTGCCAT
>JAUQOT010000029.1 GCA_030550735.1 Patescibacteria group bacterium | reverse complement strand
CCTTTATAATTTTTTCTTTGATTTTTTTATCTTCTTTTTTCTTTTTTCTTTTTTTGAATTTTAATTCCGAAAATAAAGATAAAATTTATCGGGAAGGTGTTACCGAAGATGTAAAAAATTTAACCCCTTATTTCACTACTAATGAAACAGAAAAAACAATTAGTAACATAATCTTTCCTTCTCTTTTTGAAATTTATAATGGTCAATTAATTTCCAAATTTGTTTCTAGTTATTCCTTAAATTCAGAAAAAAATCAAATCGAAATAACGCTTTTTGATAATTTGTTCTGGTCTGATGGAGAAAAATTAACCACTGAAGATATTCGATTCGGATTAGAGTTTGCTAAAAAATTTGCTCCCTCACAAATATCAAAAATCTTAGCTAAATACAGTTTTCAAATAATTAATGAAAATCAGGGTTTTTTTAAATTAAGTTCACCTTTGAACTATGGTTTATATTATTTGAAATATGTAAAACCACTACCTTCAAAACATTTTTCGAAGTTTTCTCCCGATTTTTTAAATCCTGAGTTAGCTAAAGTAGGATCGGGTCCATTTGTTTTAGAAAATATTATTTTTAGTGAAAATAAAAAAATAGTTTTGAAAAAAAATAAAAATTTTCGAGAAAAAGTATATTTAGAAAAAATTGAATTTATTTACTTTGAAAATATGCGGGAAGCAATCAATGCTTTTCTTTTAAAAGAAATAGATGGATTGAGCGGGCTTTCTTATCCAGAAATACCTCCCAACTTAAAAACAAGGGTTAGAATTTATAATCTTGTCTTGCCACGGGTTATAGGAATTTTTTTTAATAAAGAGAAAATTAATTCCGAGAATTTAATCGATTATTTAAATGCTTCTAATTTAAGAGCCGAAGTTCTTAATTCTGTTTTTAAAAATCGTGGTGAAATAACTAAGGGTATTTTTTCAAACTCAATAAGGAAAATTCTCGGAATTGAAGAACCTAATTTTTCTTCTAATCCTGTTAAGCCAGAAAATCTTAATAAAGATTTCGAAATCTATACAGCTTCTTCTTTCTTTTATCCTGATATTGCAAGAATTTTAAGAGATAAATATGGTTTTAAATTTAGAGTTTTTACAAATGAAGAGTTAAACGAAATTATCAAAACAAAGAATTATACTGCTATTCTTTATGGTATCAACTATAATTTTCCACCACAACTTAATTTCTTTTTCTCCCAGGCGGGTCTTAATTTAAATTCAATTTCAGATCCTCTTTTGGAGAAAAAATTTTTTGATTTAAATCAAAATCCAGAAATAGATCCTCTTAAATTTAATAAAGAAATCGAACTTGAAATTTTAAAAAACAAAACAAATTTTTTTATTATTAATCCATATTATCAATTCCTTCTCTCTAAAGATTTTGTGGGTTATAATACTTTTTTTATTTCTGAAATTAGCGAAAGATTTATTAAAATTCAAGATATGGATAAAAAATGATGAAGATTGACATTTTTCAAGAAAAAAGCTTTTCAGTTTTGGTTTTAACTCCTCAAAGAATAATATTTTCTAGTTTAAGAAATGAAAAAAATAAATATGTTATCGAAAAAAGCGAAGAAATAATTACTCCAATTTTTGTCAGGGATACGATTTTAAGAGAAAATTTAGAAAAATCTTTAAAAATACTTATAGAAAGATATAAATTTAAAGAAGTTGGATTTATTATAAACTTACCTGGTATTTTTTTTCAAAGAATAACAATTCCGAGAACAGGCAATCCTTTGTCAAGCATTACAAATTATCTTCAAGCTACTTTACCTTTCCCCCTAGAAAAATACGAATTTATCTATCTTGAAGATATTTATCATCTTTCGGGAAATCTTGCTAATTATAATTTATTTTTCTTTCCCAAAGAGATAAAAGAAGAAATTTTAGATATTCTTCAAAGTTTGGATTTAACTTCTTTTTTTATAGTTCCTGCTTTCGAAATAATTCTTGAAAATCTTATTTATAAAGCTCTTATTTCTGTTAACGAATCGTTTCTAGTTTTTTATTTTGATGAAAGTATAGCTAATATTTTTTTTATCGAAAATTTAAGAATCGATAAGCTTTTTATTGAAGAAATTGACAAAGAGAAGACAAACTTCGAACTTTTTATTGAAAGATTTAAAAACTATTTTGAAAGTCAGGGCAAAAAATTTAATATTTTAATTTTGTCTGACTTTGACCTAAAAATATCAAACTATAAATATCTTAAAATTAAATCTATTGAGTTTATTAATGAAGGAAGTCTTTTACTTCTTAAAAAAATCTTTCAAGATCAACCGTTTTTTGATTTTCTTTCTCTTAAACCTTCACGTATCTATTTTTTAATAAAAATAAGAAAAACCCTTTCACTTGCGTCTATCTTTTTAATCTCTCTTCTTTTAATTTATCTTGGTGGTTTTGTTTATTTAGATTTTAGATTAAACTCAAAAAAAGTAGAACTTAAAAAAGAAATATCCCAAATTTCTTCTGGTGGATCAGAATTGTTTGAAGAAAATCTGAAATACTTCATTGAATTGGCTAATAAGATTTCCCAAAGAAAAGAAAAAAGAGATGAATTTCTGAAATTAACTAAATTTTATAATCTTGAATATTTAAACGAAGACACAAGAGAAGCGATTTTTATTTTGAATAAAGACGAAGTAGAAAAATTTAAAACCGAAATTTCAAAAATAGGGTTAGATATAAATATTAACGAAGAAATTGTTGATAAAGATAAAGTAAGGGCTAGATTAAGATTTTAATTTGTTATAATATAAATATGAAAACTTGTGAAATTTGTAAAAAAGGAAGATTTAAAGCAGTAAAAAGAAAGAAACTTAGAGGGCAATATAACCCGGTAAAATTTTATTTTCAAAAGCCCAATATTCAAGTTTTAAAAATAGGGAATAAAAAATTAGAAGTTTGTAAAGATTGTAGGAAACTTATTCTTAAAGGAAAAATAAAAATTTAATGGAATTTATATTTTTTTTAGTTTTGATTTTTTATTCAATAATTTTTCATGAAATTAGTCACGGTTTTGTTGCTTATAAATTAGGAGATCCAACAGCAAAAAATAGTGGTCGTTTATCTTTAAATCCTTTAGCTCATATTGATCCTATAGGTACAATTCTTCTTCCTCTTTTTACTTTCTCGTATTTTAATTTTATTTTTGGTTATGCTAAACCAGTTCCTTATAATCCTCTTTATTTTAAAAACCCCCGAAGAGATTCAATTTTTGTTGCTTTAGCTGGCCCAATAACTAATCTTTTATTAATGCTTCTTTTTCTTTATCTTTATAAATTTGATTTTTTTCCTTCTTTAACTAAAAATTTTTTAAGCCTTGCTCAACTTAATTTTAATTTAGCTCTTTTTAATCTAATTCCAATTCCGCCTCTTGATGGTTCAAAACTTTTTCTTTTGTGGATGAGTTTGGAAGAATATATTTTTCTTGAAACCTACGGTTTTGTTTTTATTTTCCTTTTTCTTTTGTTTTTAGGGAATTATTTTTTTATAATTTCTTATAAAGCATTTAAATTAATTTTGTCCTTATTAGGATGAAAAAAAATTTGTTAATCTTCGTTCCCTTTATAGTTGTTTTGGTTTTAATTTTTGTTTTTATAAAGTTCGTTTCTTATAAACCCCAGGAAATTCAAAATCCACCAGAAATTAAAGTTCCAGAAGAGGGAGAGATTGATGTACCTTCAAATGTTGCTATTCCAGAAGATGTTCTTAAAACTGAGAATGCTTCTTATAGAAACTTTAATTTAGCGTTAAAAGACGAATCTTTAGATAAAACATTTATTTATGTAAATCAAAACGATATTGTTACCATAAAACTTTTGGCTTTAGATAAGGACTATGAAATCGAGGTTAAGGGTTATAATTTGAATATTAAAATTGAGAAAAACCTTGAAAAAATGATCCAATTTCAAGCTTTAAATAAAGGCGATTTTGATATTATATGTAAAAATTGTGAAAATAAAAAAATCGGAACAATAATTGTAAAATAAAATAAAAATGCTTAAAAAAGTTTTTTACTTCTCATTAACTTTTGTAGTTTTAGTAAATATTTTTGTTTTGATTTTTAATAAATCTGAAGCCCAAAATACTTATTGTACACCAGTACCTTCTCTTATTTGGGGCTCGTCTACTTGGCCTGGAGCCGGAAGACTAGTTATGACAAGTTCAACTCAGGGTGTTTTAATTGAATATT
>JAUQOT010000010.1 GCA_030550735.1 Patescibacteria group bacterium | reverse complement strand
AACGAATCTCAAGAAATTTTCGATGAAATTTCTTATGACAAAGGTGGGAGTGTTTTAAGAACCTTAAACTTATATCTTGGAGAAAAAGATTTTAAAAACGGACTTAAAAATTATATAAGAAAGTTTAAATATGGAAATGCTAAGGCTGAAGATTTATGGTTAGCTATTCAAGAAAAATCAAAAGCTCCAGTTATTAAAATAATGACTGATTTTATTACTAAACCAGGAACGCCAATTGTTTATCTTAAAGAAAAAAATAATAAGTATTATCTTGAACAAAAAAGATTCACTCTTCATGAAGATAAAAATACTATTTGGTCACTTCCTTTATTTTTAAAAGTTAACAATCGTTCTCAAAAGTTTCTTTTAAACAAAAGAATCGTAAAATTAGAAACCGAAAACATTGAATCGGGATTTATTCTAAATGAAAATTTTAGTGGTTATTATTTAGGATTTTTACCTCAAGAGATTTTCTTCAAAAATATAAAAAACTATAATGAAAAGGAATTGATTAATCTTATTTTCACTTATCGACTTTTGACTAAGCGAGGGGATTTAAATCTTAATGATTTTTATAATGTCATTAAAGAAACATTAAAAGAAAAAAAGACTAAAGAAATAAAACATTTGCTTTCATTAATTTTTGATTATTTTATTTTTGATTTTGTTTATCTAGATTATAAGCCAGCTAAAGAGTTGCTTTATCATATCTCCAATAAAATTTTAGAAGAGTTAGGTTTCGAATTTAAAGATAATGACTTACCAATTATTTCGAGTTTAAGGCGCGTTGCTTTCTTTTCACTAAATTATTTTTTTGATGAAGAAAAAATAAAGAAAATTTTAGATAAAGAAATTAAGAAAATTGAATTTGAAAAACCAGAAAAAATAAATCCAGAACTTAAACCAATTGTTTTAATTTATGGTGTTAATAAAGACGAAAAAACTCTTTCAAAAATAGTTGAATTTTATGAAAAAACTAATTTAATTGAAGAAAAGGCAAGAATTTTAAATGCTCTCGCCAAACTTAAGAATGAAAGTAATCTCAATTATTATTTTGATTATCTACTTACTGATAAAGTTAGATTTAACCAAATAGTTTATTTTTTTAGAGGACTAGTTAATAATAAAATTTCCCATCATTTAACTATGAGATGGTTAGATAAAAATTGGGAAAAATTAGAGAAAAAGGGAGGAGGAAGGGGAAAAAGTGAGTCGATTTTAATTTATATTCTTAAAGCGGTTATTCCTCAATTTGGTTGCTTATTGAGTGAAGATGAATTAAAATCGTTTTTAAACAAATATAAACTTAAACAAAGATTTAAAATGACTATTCCTTATTTATTAGAATTAAGTAGTATAAATAGAAAATTCATCGAAATGAATAAAAAATGATAAATTTCTTACCTGAAAGAGTTGATCTTTCTCTTTCTGATTCTTTTTTAATTAAATTTTTTCAAAAATTATACGAAATTTATCAAAAACAAGAAAAACAAGAAAGAGGAGATCAAATTATTCTGACTGTTACTTTAACTATAACAGTACTTTCAATGTTTTTTTCAATTTTAGTTTTTTCACGTTTATCTGAAGAAACTAAAAGAGAATTACAAACATTATTAAAAAACGTTACTATATTCGTTCTTATAGTGGGTAGTTCTGTTTTATTATGTAAAATTGGCTCAGAATCTGATTTTAAGTTATTTTTAAGTTTTGTTGTATGTGTTGGCATACCAGGTTTAATTTTTATTCTTATTTCGGAAAGAATGAAAAAATTAAAAGTTAAAAAAGAAGAATAATGAACAATGAAGAAGAAAAAATAGTTTTAGATATCATCTTGAATAATTTCAAAAATTTTTTTGAGAAACTAAAAAAAGAAAATGAAGATAAAAAAGAGAAAATTGAAGAGTTTGAAAAAAAGTTTTTTAATTTTTTAGAATCACCAAGAGATAGTAGTGAATTTAATATCGTTGATATTCTTACAAAAACATATGAAATGTTTAGTGAATTAGAAATGATTGTTGGTAAACTAGATAATAAAATTATGGAAATGTTATATAAAATAATAATGGAACTAAAAAGAAATCTAAAAAGATAATGATTATTGAAAAAAATAAAATTATAGCTCCCTTTACTAATTTTAAGATAGGTGGGATTAGCAAATATTTTGTCTATCTTGAAAACCTAGATGATTTAAATAGATTTTATGAAATAAAGGAAAAAGAAAAATTACCAATTTTCATTTTGGGTGGAGGAACTAATATTCTTTTTAATAAATTTGATGGTTTTGTTATTAAACCATTATTCAAAAATTGGGAAATTGTTGATGAAGGAATAATAAAAATTGGAGCGAACTTAAAAATTGAAGAAATTTTAAATAAACTTCTTGAATTGGAATATTCTGGTTTAGAATGGGCGGGGGGTCTTCCTGGAGAACTTGGAGGAGCAATTAGAGGAAATGCTGGTTGTTTTGGAGGGGAAATAAAAGATTTAATTTTAGAAGTAAATGCTTTTAATTTAAAAACAGGCTCTTTTAAAAATTTCAAAAAAGAAGATTTAAATTTTAATTATCGTGATTCGTTTTTTAAGAAAAATAAAGAATGGTTAATTATTGAAGCGATTTTAAAATTCGAGAAGGGAAATTATGATTTAATAAAAAATCAAATCGAAGAAAAAATAGATTATCGAAAAGAAAGACATCCAATAAATTATCCAAACGCTGGAAGTGTTTTCAAAAACATACCTTTTTCATCAGCACCAAACAAACTAAAAACTTTAGCAATTGAAAAAAATAAAATTAAAAATGATCCTTTTCCTGTAATTCCAACAGCTTTTGTAATTTCGGAATTAGGACTAAAAGGATTTCAGATAGGAAAAGCTAAAATTTCTGAGAAGCATGCTAATTTCATAATTAATTTAGGAGGAGCAACTTTTGAAGATGTAATTGAAATAATTAATTATGTAAAAAAGAAAGTTGAGGATGAGTTTGAAGTAAAATTGGAAGAGGAAATAGAGATTGTAAATTATTAACAATTTGAAATATTTTTTCTAAAAATTAGTTTAAAATAAAAAATAATTAAAGATGAAAGGGAGGGGGTTGGTCGGCCCCGTAAAAATATAAAAAAGAAATGGCAAAAAAATCACCAAAATCATCAAAGAAAGGGGGTGGCGCAAGAAGAAAAAAATAAAAATAAGCCCCCATCCTGAAAAATAGGCGCGGTAAAAAACCCCTCCGAGATAATCGGAGGGGTTTTTTATTTGAATCAAAAATCAAAATTTTAATTTTTGTTTTGTTAATAAATTGTTGAGAAGAATTCCAAAAATTTAATTTTAAAAGGTTTTTTAAATTTTGCTCTTCAAATAAAAATTTTTAAGAAATAATATTAAATTGTAATTAAGTGGTAAAAAGTGGTGATATGTGGAAAAACATGTGGAAATTGTGGAAAAAATTAAGTAAACACCAAAATGCTTATAGGTGAATATAAATACAATCTAGACCAAAAGAACAGACTTTTAATTCCAGCAAAATTTAGATCAAAATTTGGCGGAGAGGCAATTTTAACAAGAGGAATAGATAAATGCTTGTTTTTGTTTCCTAAAGATGAGTGGGAAAAAGTGGTAGAAAAACTTTTAAAACTTCCCCTAAGCCAAGCAAATTCGAGAGCATTTACAAGATTAATCCTATCAGGTGCCCATCAAGTTGAAATTGATAATCAAGGTCGAATATTAATTCCTGAAAACCTTAAAAATTACGCTAATTTAAGTAAACGTGTTGTAATTGTTGGCTTATATTCGAGATTGGAAATTTGGGATGAAAAAACATGGGAAGAATACAAGAAAGAGAGTGAAAGTCAAGCACAAGACATATCGGAAAAATTAAGTGAATTAGGAATTTAATGCATAAAACAGTTCTCTTAAAAGAAACTCTTGAAATTTTAGAACCTAAGCAAAATGAAAATTTTATTGATGCGACTTTTGGTGAAGGAGGTCTAAGTTTAACTCTTATCGAATATTTAAAACCAAAAGGAAAAATTCTAGCTTTTGAATGGGATCCTGTGCTTTATGAATTAGGGATAAAAAAATTAAAAAAAATGAAAGAAAAAAACATAAGGTTAGTAAATAAAAATTTTAGAGAAATAAAAAAAGTAGTAAGAAAAGAAAAGTTTTTAAACATTAAGGGTGTGATTTTTGATCTTGGTGTTTCTAATTGGCATTATGAAGAATCTCGAAGAGGTTTTAGTTTTAGAAAAGAAGAACCTTTAGATATGAGAATTAATCCTCAAGAGATAAAAATTACTGCTTTTGATATTGTCAATTATGCAAATTATAGTGAACTTGTAAGAATATTTAGAGAATATGGAGAAGAACCTGAAGCTAACAAAATTGCCAAAGAAATAATTGAAAGAAGAAAGATCAAAAAAATAGAAACCTCATCTGAGTTGGCAGAAATTGTAAAACAAATTAAAAAATCAAAAAAGAAAATTCATCCGGCAACTCAAATTTTTATGGCTTTAAGAGTTTTTATTAATGATGAGTTGAAAAATTTGGATGAAGGTTTAGAATCAGCTCTAGATGTTTTAGAGAAAGGAGGAAAAATTGTTGTTATTACTTTTCAGGGTTTAGAAGATAGGGTTGTTAAAAAATTCATTAAAAGAAATAGAAAAAGGATTGAAGTTTTAACTAAAAACGTTGTTAAACCAACACAGGAAGAAATAAAAGAAAATCCTAAAGCAAGGTCGGCAAAATTAAGAGCTTTCAAAAAATTATGAGAAGAGTAACTAAAACCCGCTCACCAACGATGTCAGTAATTTACTTTAATTTCATAAATATTCTTCTTCTTATTATCGTGATTTTTCTTGTTTTTTCTCTAATTAAAGAAAGAATCTATTTAGAACAAAATAAATATTTAATTAACAAATACCGCGCCTATTTAAGTCAAATAATCAATAAAAACGTTTCGCTTCTTCAATCAGTAGAAAAAGAAACGGCCAACCCCTCATCTTCAACTAATTTAATCTATTTAACTCCTGGAAGTTTTTCCTATCTTCAAAATCTCAAACCATAATTTATTAAGCGAATTTAATGAAAAGGAGGAGGTTTTTAAATTTAGGTTTTTACTTTGGAACAATAAGTTTAATAATTATTTGGGGACTAATTGTGTTTAAATTATATGAACTTCAAATAATTAAAGCTGAAGAAATTAAGGAGATTTTAAAAAACGACATTAAATCAATACCTCCCCTTAGAGGCACTATTTATCTTACTGATAAAAATAACAATCTAATCCCTATTGCTTATTCATATTATGTTTATGACTTATATTTTTATCCTCCTAAAGCAAAAGATATTGATTTTGAAATTACAAAAATAGCTCAGATCTTAAACAAAAATAAAGAAGAATTACTAAAAAAAATAAAAGATAATAATAGAGCGATTGTTTTAGAAAAAAACTTAAATGAAGAATTAAAAAATAAAATTAATAAACTTAAATTTGATAGTGTTTTTTTTGAAGAGAAAGTAATTAGAAAATATCCCTTCAATGATTTTCTTTCAACAATTTTAGGTTTTGCAGTTTATAACGAAGATGAAAAAATAACTAAAGGTCTTTATGGAATTGAAAAATATTATGATGAATACTTGAGGGGCGAGGTTGGTTTTTTAAGTAAATTAGGAACTTATAAGCCACCTAAAAAAGGAAGTGATCTCATTTTAAATATTGATTATTATGTTCAAACAAAATTAGAAAAAATTTTAGAAAGTGCTTTAGAAAAATATAAAGCTCAGGGTGGTTTAATAATTGTTGTTGAAGCTAAAACAGGAAAAATTTTAGGAATAGCAGAAAAACCTAATTTTAATTTAAATGAATATAACAAAGTTGAAGATTCAAAGATTTATATAAGTAGAATAAGTTTAACCTACGAACCAGGATCAGTAATGAAACCATTTTTTTATGCAATGGCCTTTGAAAAAAATTTAGTCACTCCAACATCAACTTATTTTGATGCGGGTTATTCTGTTTTAAATAATAGAACTATTTATAATTTTGACAAAAAGGGAAGGGGAGAAATAGATTTAAAAACAGCTTTAGAACAATCTTTAAATACTGGATCGGTATATATTTCACAAATTTTAGGCAAAACAAGATTTCTTGAAACCATAAATATCTTTCGTTTCAACCATCAACCTGATATTGACTTTCCTCTAATCTCAACAAATAATTTTAAAACGCTTTATCCTCCTTACGGAAGAGAAATAAATTTTGGAACCGCAAGTTTTGGACAAGGAATTTCTGTTTCTCCTTTAAGTTTAATTTCTGGATTTCAAGTTTTTGCTAATGAAGGAAAAATAACTAATCTAAGAATTGTTTTCAAGATTATTAATTCAGATGATAAAATTCTCGTGAATGAAAGTAAAATAATAACTCAAAATGTAATCTCTCCAAGAACGGTTAATATTATTAAAGAAATTTTAGAGGGTGTAGTAGAAAATCAAGCAAAAAAAGCAAAAATTTTAGGGTATAGGGTAGGAGGAAAAACTGGTTCAGCTCAAATTCCAGAAGGAAATGGTTACTCAGATGATGTAATTACAACTTTTATAGGTTTTTTCCCAATTTCTGATCCTAAATTTATAATTTTGGTAAGGCTCGATAAACCTGAAAAAAGTTTACTTGCTTTCGGAACAGCAGCACCAACATTTAAAAAAGTTGTTGATTTTTTGATAAATTATTATAATATTGAACCAGATAAAATAGAAGAATTAACAAAAAAATAATTGAAATTTTAAAAACAACTTATTATAATTTACAATAATGAACTTAAGAAAATTAAAAATACAATTTTTTAGAAAACCGCTTATAATTAGTCTTTTAATTGCTTTATTTATTGCAGGGATTGTAAAAGCAGTACCTCCTGTTTCTCCTTATAGACCAGGTGAGACACTTGATCCCTCGTGCTTTCCCGGTGACCCAAATTGTACTGTTTCTCCTCCATTACCTACATATATTTCAACAACAACAATTGTTGAACTAAATAATAATCTTTTATCTTTTAATACTGGAACAGTAAGTATTTTAGGAAATTTAGGAATTGGAACAACAACCCCAACTTATAGATTAACATTGAATGGTGATTTTTTCGTATCTGCTACTTCAACTTTAGGTTCTTTAACTTCAACTCCAGTAATTTTTGGCGGCTATGTAATGTCAGACATCATTCCTTATTCAGATTTAACTTACAATTTAGGCTCTTCATTTTTCCGCTGGGCAAATCTCTATGCTGGCACAACGACTATTTCCAATTCTTTAAACCTTTCTTATTTAACTCCAGGCTCAGTTTTATTTGCAGGTCCTTCAGGTCAAATCTCTCAAAACAATCAAAAACTCTTCTGGGATAACACTAATTTCAGATTAGGCATCGGAACAAACACTCCCCAAGGAATCTTACATGTTACTACTGGAACAGTTAATGCTTTGGTAGTAGATGACTCTGGCAACGTCGGCATCGGAACAACAGTGCCAGCATACACTCTCGATGTAAATACAACAAAAGATTGGGGTGGGGTAAGAATTGTAGGAACTCAAAATGTTCAACTTGTTTTTGAATCGCCTACAGGATTCACACCACAATATACCTTTGTCCAAGGAGGTATTACTAGATTTACAAATTTTGTTTCAAGTGATGGAAGTTATTGGGCTATTGGAAGATTTGATGATGATGGAAATTATCTTAATGCTCCACTTACAATTTTAAGAAACACTGGCAACGTCGGCATTGGAACAACGGCACCTTCTCAAAAACTAACAGTTGTTGGAAACATTGGAATTCAAGCAGGAGCTAATGCTTTTGTAGGAACGTTAGACAATTATGCTTTAAGTTTGAGAACAAATAATACAGATAGAATTTTCATTACAAACACCGGTAACGTCGGTATTGGGACGACGGCACCGGCGGGAAAGTTGCACGTAGTTGGTTACTCTCAATTTTGGGCTGATCCTGATACCTATAGCTCAGTGGCTGGTTTTTACAGTAATAATCCTGAAGCTCCATATATTAACTGGTATCATCGAGGAACAAGGTATCTTTATATTCAAGCTGGGACCTCAACAAATCCATTTGCAATAATAGGTCTTGATAATGGAGCAAATTTAGGAATAATCGGTGGCAACGTCGGCATCGGGACGACGGCACCGGCGGGAAAGTTACACGTAGTTGGTTACTCTCAATTTTGGGCTGATCCTGATACCTATAGCTCAGTGGCTGGTTTTTACAGTAATAATCCTGAAGCTCCATATATTAACTGGTATCATCGAGGAACAAGGTATCTTTATATTCAAGCTGGGACCTCAACAAATCCATTTGCAATAATAGGTCTTGATAATGGAGCAAATTTAGGAATAATCGGTGGCAACGTCGGTATTGGGACGACGGCACCTGCTGAGTTATTGGATGTTAATGGAGTAAGTCGATTCTTAGGAATAGTAAAAATCAGTAGTGTTTTACAAGGTGACAGTGGGGCTAACTTTGACTTGAATCTTAGACCAGGAAGTTCTTTAGGCAATATAATCTTCAAAAGCAATGATGACACTGAATTGATGAGAATAACTAATAATGGCAACGTCGGTATTGGAACAACAACTCCAGCTTACAAACTTTCTGTTCAGGGTTCAATTCAACAAACAAATGCTTTAAGTTGTGCTTTAAGTTCTGATGCTAATGGTCAAATAATTTGTACTGTTTCATCTTTAAAATATAAGGAAAATATTCAAGATTTAGCTTTTGATTCAGAGAGGTTTCTTTCACTTCAACCAAGAAGTTTTGAATTCAAAAAAGATTTACCATTTTATCTTCCAGGAAAACAAGTTGGTTTTATTGCTGAAGAAGTTCAAAATGTTTTTCCTGATTTAGTAAGGTATAAAGATGGAGAACCAGAAGGTGTGAAATATGAAAACTTACCAATTTATCTTTTTGCAATAATAAAAGATTTCTTTAATAAAATGAAAAACGGATTGATTACTTTTAAGGATATCGTTGTTGATAAATTATCAGCTAATTATATAATCGTTAAAGAATTAGAGGCAGAAAAAGTGGTTTCGAAAGAATTATGTTCATCAACTGGAAAATGCGTTCAAGTTACAGATGAATTAATTAATAAATTGATAGAACTTTCAAGTAGTAATTCAGGGTTAAGTTCACCATCAAATGGAGGAAATAATAATCCCGGGACAACAGAAAACAACAATCAACAAAATTCAAATAATCCTCAAAATAATCAAAATGCTGACGGATCTTCAAATAATACAACATCAACATCTAATGAGGTAAACAATCAAAATCAAGAAAGTCAAAATTCTAATGGAGGGAATAATAATCTTGAAACAACAGAAAATAATAATCAACAAAATTCGAATAATGAGGTAAACAATCGAAATCAAGAAAATCAAACTTCTAATAATAGCAATCAAACATCTAATGAAAATCAAACGAATTCTGGAAGCGGAGAAACTACATCTAATAATCAAACACCCTCAGATCAATCTAATTCTTCTAATCCCTAATGAAAAAGCTAATTCTTCTATTACTTTTACCTTTAATTGCTTTTGCTGAAGGAATGGATAGTAGTTTTAAATTTGCTTGGTCTGATACACTTGGTTGGGTAAATTTCAATCCTACTAATGGAAATGTTCAGGTTTTTAGTGATAGACTAACAGGTTATGCTTGGAGCGAAAATTATGGCTGGATTAATTTAAATCCAACAAATGGTGGAGTAATTAATGATGGTAATGGAAATTTATCTGGTTATGCTTGGGGAGAAAATATAGGTTGGATTGATTTTTCAAATGTAAAAATTAATCCAAATACAGGTGAATTTTCTGGTTATGCCTTAATTTTAGGAGGACCAGGAGGAAGAATTAATTTTGATTGTAATAATTGTAAGGTAGTTACCTTATGGAGAAAAACAAAACATCCTCCTTCGTCTTTTTTTCCTGAAAAAAAGCTAGTTATAGATGAAAATTTATTAAGAAAGACATTAACAGATGTTATTGAAAAATTTTTAAAAGAAAAGATAGTGGAAATTCCTCGAAAAGTTAAAAAAATAATTGAGAAAAAAGAAAAATTAATACCAGAAATTAAAGAATCTAAAATAACTTATCCACTTAAACTTACATACACTCTTCAAAATAAATCTTTAAAAGAATTTATAAGTTCTTATTTTCCCGAAGAGATTAAAATACTCTCCTCAAGAATTCCAAAATTAGGGGAAATATTTAATAAAATAGGTTTAAATAATTTGGTCAATTTAGAAAAATTAAAGGTAGTAAAACTTTATTTACCATCACTTTCAGAAATTTTAGAAATAAATCTTCCTCTTTTCAAACTTCCTCAATTTGCTAAAAAGAAAATTCCCGAAGAAATTGTTTTTATAAGATCTCAAGATGAAAAAATTGATTTAAAACCAAGAATTACTTTAGATGAAAAAAACAATATTGTTCAAGAAATAAATATAGTAGCTGGGCAGAAAATAAAATTAATTGTTAAGCCAATTGCTGAGGTGGAATCAATTAAAGGTTATTTAGTTTATTTATCTTATAAAAGATCATTTTTAGAAAAATTTTTATCGCTTGTTTCAGCAAAAGAGGTTGAGAATAGATTAGAAATTTTTGAATTTGAATACGAAGATCAAGATAAAGATGGAATTTACACAGCAGAAATAACTTTACCAAAGTTAACAGGAAAATTTGAAATAAAAACAATCATTGAATATAAAAGTGTTGATTTGGGTAAAAAAGAGATTCGTTTAATAACTGCTATTGATCCTGAAGGATACATTTATGAAAAAATTTTAGGAAGGGAAGCAAGAATTGAAGGAGCTGAAGTTTCTCTTTATTACTTTAACCCCCAAACAAATAAATTTGAACTTTGGCCAGCTAAAGAATATGGTCAATTAAATCCTCAGATTACTGATAAAAGTGGAAATTATGCTTTCTTAGTACCGAGTGGTAGATATTATTTAGAAGTAAAAAAAGACGGTTATTTTCCTTATAAATCAGAAATTTTCGATCTTCAAGAAAACGGGGCTCTTCATTTAGACATTGAACTAAAATCAAAAACTTTATGGTTCTTGAATATTGATTGGAAATTAATTTTACTCATTTTAATATCTCTTCTTTTAATTTTTCAAGTTTTTAGAAATAAAATTAAATCTGAAATAAAAAATGAATAATAAATTATTCCATTATTTTATCATTTTCGTTTTAATTGTGATGAATGTTTTTTATTTGTATCATACAAATAAACTAACAAAAGAAATAAATAAATTAAGAACAGAACAAAACAGACAAACAATTACTTTGCCTTTAAATCAAAGAACTCTTGAATTCCTTTCTCTTTTTATAAAAAAAGTTTTGAAAGCTGAAAGGGAGGTTGATTTTGATACAAGATTGATGTTAGAAAATAAAGTGAGAGAATTAAATGATAAAGAAATTTTAGAAGCTTGGAATAAGTTTGTTAATAGTAAATCAGAAGATGAAGCTCAAAAAAATGTTAAAGATCTTTTAGATATATTAGTTGATAAATCCTTAAATAAATGAAAATTTTTATTGGCGCTGATCATCGTGGTTTTGAATTAAAAGAATTTTTAAAAGAAAAGTTAAAAGAGAACAATTACGATGTTGAAGATTGTGGCAATTTAGTTTTTGATCCAAATGATGATTATCCAGATTTTGCTTTTAAAGTTGGAGATAAAGTTAGTCAAAATTTAGAAAGTTTAGGAATTTTAATTTGCGGGTCAGGTGCAGGGGTTTGTTTTGCGGTTAATAAAATTAAAGGAATAAGGGCAAGTGTAATTTATGAAGAAGAAATGGCAAAAAAGGCAAGGGAAGATGATGATTTAAATGTTTTGTGTTTAGCAAGTGATTTTATTAATAAAGAAAAAGCTTGGATGATTGTTAAAAATTTTTTAGAAACAAAATTTAAAAAAGAAGAAAAATATTTAAGAAGAATTAAAAAAGTGAGTGATTATGAAAACAAAGATTATTCCAGCGATTAATGCTCAAAGTTTTGAAGAGATTAAAGAAAAAATAAATATTTTAAAGGATTTAGTTCGAAATTTTCATTTAGATGTTGCTAGTTTAGAGTTTACAGGTTATCAAACTTGGCAAAATTATTATGATTTAGATAGAGTAGAAAAAAACTTAATCTTTGATCTTCATTTGATGATCAGTCTTACCCCCCAAGAAATTCTAAAATGGACAAAAGAAAGTGTTAAAAGATTGATTTTACATTTGGAAGCAAGTCAAAATCCTGATGGTCTTTTAAAAATGGCTAAAAAAACCAAAAAGGAGATTTTCCTTGCTTGGTCACCGGGAGTTGAATTTGAGTTTATCAAAAAATATTTAATCTTCGTAAACGGAATTTTAATTTTAGGAGTTAATCCCGGAAAATCAGGACAAAAATTTTTACCTCAGACTTTAGAAAGAATAGATTTCATAAAAAATTTTTTAAAACCTAAGCAAAAAATTATGGTTGATGGTGGCCTTAATAAAGAGAATATTAAAGATATAATTAAAAGAGGAGTCGATTTTATAGTTATGGCGAGTGCGATTTATAATCAACCAAATCCTAAAGAAGAATATTTAAATTTTATAAAATTAATAGAAAGAAATGGTTAATTTTGCTTTTTATCCACAATTTCAAAATTACAATGATATGATTGAATATCTAAAAAAAAGCGGTGTTTTAAAAACACAAAAAATAATTGAGGCTTTTTCAAAATATGATAGAAGAGATTTTTTACCTGATAGTGTAAAAGAATTAGCTTATGTTGATACGGCCTTACCTATTGGTGACGAAGTTGGACAGAGTTCATCGCAACCTTATGTAACCGCTTTTTTAATTGAACTTTTACAGCCTGAGAAAGGTAATAAAATTCTTGAAGTAGGTTTTGGAAGTGGTTGGACAACTTGTATTTTAGCAGAACTTGTTGGAGAAACAGGAAAAATTTATGCCCTTGAAATTGATGAAATGATATTTTATTTTGGTAAAAGTAATATAGAAAGATATAATTTTATTGAAAAGGGAATTGTTGAGATTTATCTAAAAGATGGAAGTCAAGGTTTTCAAGAAAAATCTCCTTTTGATAGAATTTTAGTAAGTGCTTTCTCTCCTCAAATTCCTCAAATTTTTATTGATCAGTTAAAAGAAAATGGAATTTTGGTTATTCCTGATTTAGAAGGAATATGGCAAATAAAGAAAAATCAAAATGAAATAAAAAAAGAATACTTTGAAGGTTTTATTTTTGGTCCTCTGAGAAGTGAAATTAAACATAAAAATGCTTGAATCTCTATCAATCTCTTTTTTAATAACTTTTTTTATTTCTTCTCTTCTTTATTTAATTAAACAACCATTACTTATAGGTTATTTAATTTCTGGTTTTTTAGTTTCACATCTATTTTTCCTTAATCAAGAAAATTTACAATATTTTAGTTTTTTTGCAAACCTAGGCTTAACTTTTTTACTTTTTTTGGTTGGTCTTGAATTAAACTGGCAAAATTTAAAAGTAATCGGAAAAACTTCAATATTAGTTGGTTTATTACAAGAAATTTCAACCATTATTCTTGGTTTGCTTATTGCTATGTTTTTAGGCTTTGATTTTACTTCAGCTTTAATTCTTTCTTTAGCTCTTTCTTTTAGTAGCACTGCTGTTGTTCTTAAAATTTTTTCTGATAAAAGAGAGATAGAAACATTGCATGGTCGTTTAATTATTGGTTTTATGGTCGTTCAAGATCTCTTAGCTATTTTAATTTTTATTTTTCTTGAACTTTTTGCTTCTTCGTTTTATTTTAATTCTCAAAAAATTTTTAAAGAATTAATTCTGGGTTTTTTATTTTTACTTTTGTTCTTTTTAATAAATAGAGTAATCAAAAAATTAGAATCATTTTTCTCAACTTCTTTAGAATATCTTTTCCTTTTAGGAATAGCTTATATTTTCGGAGTTATCTATTTAAGTGAAAAAATTAATTTGGGTTCTGAAATTGGTGCTCTTCTTGCGGGAATATCACTTTCGAATTTAAGTTTAGTAAAAGAAATGATATCTCGTTTTCGACCCCTAAGAGATTTCTTTCTTATTGTTTTTTTCATCTATCTTGGTTTTAATTTTAGTTTTAAATTTTTAGATTTAGATTTTCTTCTAAAAACATTAATTTTTTCAGTTTTTGTAATTATTTTTAATCCTTTAATTACTATGTTAATTATGAAAATTTTTAAATTTACAAAAAAAACAAGTTTTATTGTTGGTCTTTCTTCTGGACAAATAAGTGAGTTTTCTTTTGTTTTAGCTAATAATGCTAATAAATTAAACCTCTTTTCTCAAGAATTTTTATCACTAACTTCTTTTGTCGGTATAATAACAATCTTTATTTCAACTTATCTTCTTTATTATTATGAATTTATCTATCAGAAAATTGAAAAATTTTTAAAATTTTGGGAAGAAAAAGATGAAGATAGAAAAATATTATTAGAGAAAAACGAAATAATTATCGTGGGTTGTGATCGAATAGGGGGAATTTTGTTAAATAAATTATTAGAAATGAAAAAAAACTTTTTGGTTATTGATTTTAATCCAGAAATAGTAAAAAAATTAAAAGGTAAGGGGATAAACGTCATTTATGGCGATGCTTCAGAAATTGATTTATGGGAAGAAATGAATTTTTCTGAAATAAAATTAGTAATTTCGACTGTTCCAGATTTTAAAACTAATTTACTCTTAGTTAGGTATTTAAAAAATAAAAATTCCAAAATTAAATTTATAAGTGTAGCTAATAGAAACGAAGAAAAAGAAATATTAATTAAAAATGGAGCCGATTTAGTGGTTAATCCCTATATTTTAGGAGGGGAATATTTAGGAGAAAAAATTAAATCATATCTGTAAAAGCGGAGGGGGTGGGATTCGAACCCACGAGCCCTCATAACGAGGGCAGGCCTTAGCAGGGCCTCGCCTTAACCACTTGGCTACCCCTCCAAATTTTTGGACCCGAGGGGACTCGAACCCCTGACCTCTGCCATGCCATAGCAGCGCTCTAGCCAACTGAGCTACGGGCCCGAGTAAACAATTTAATTATAACCTAACTAACTTTTAATTTCCAAAATTTCTTTTACATTCTCTTTTAGATATTTTATAAATTCATCAAGCTCTTTTTTATTCTTAACCTCAAATTTAAATTTTAAAATAGCTATTTTATTTTCAACTTTTCCTTTATGAAAAATTATATTTATCTTCTTAAACTTAAAACATTTTAAAATTTCATCTAAAAGACCAATTTTATCTTTTGCAAGAATAACTAAAGAAACAATCATCTTGGGAAGTAATTTTAATTTTTCTTTTCTCAAAAAAGCTTTAATTTTCTTTTTAGCATTTGAAGTTTTAACAAAACTTAGCCAATCAATTGAAGGTTTTTTATTTTTATTAGTAATTATTTCAACAATGTCTCCATTTTGAAGCTCATAATTAAGAGGAACTATTTTACCATTAACTTTAGCTCTTTCACAATGATTTCCTATTTCCGAATGAACTTTGTAAGCAAAATCAATAGGAGTACTACCATAAGGAAGTTCAATTAATTTTCCCTTAGGTGTAAAAACATAAATTCTTTCTTTAAAAAACTCATTTTTGATTCTTTCAATAAACTCATTTAAATCCCTTACTTCTCTCCACTTTCTTAATTCTTCAATAAGTTTTACATCTTCTTCTCCAGCGAGAATGCTAATATTTTTTCGATAAAGATTTGTCGATTTTGATTCGCTATAGACAAAATAGGCAGCTGTTCCATACTCAGCATATTCATGCATCTCTAAAGTTCTTATTTGAAATTCAACATAAAAATTATATGGCGTTAAAACAACAGTATGGAGGCTTTGATAACCATTTGGTTTAGGGTTAGCAACGTAATCATCAAATTCAGATTTAAGATAAGGAAATTTAGAATGAATCACACCTAAAACAACATAACATTCTTCAACTTTTTCTACAATTATTCTTATGCCAAAGAGATCATAAATTTTTTGATAATCGAAATTTTTTTTAACTAATTTTTTATAAATACTCGATGGTCTTTTGATACGATAATCAATTTTATGAACTTTTATTCCTTTTTCCTCTAAATCATTTTTTATATTTTCAATAATATTAATTAAATAAGGCTCATTTTTTGTAATATAAGGTTCATAAAATTTAATAATTTCTTCATATTTCTCTGGATTTAAAAATTTAAAACTTAAATCATCTAACTCACCAGCCCATTCGTAAATTCCTAATCTAACTGCTAAAGGAGCATAAATATCTTTTGTTTCTAAAGCAATTTTCTTTTGTTTTTCTGGAGGAAGATATTGTAGAGTTCTCATATTATCTAATCTATCAGCAAGTTTAACAATAGCTACTCTGATATCTTCCGAAATAGCTAAAATAAAATTTCTTAAATTTTCAGCTTGAATAACATCTTCTTCATAATATTTATAATGACCTATTTTCGTAACTCCTTTAACAATAAAAGTAACTTCTTTGCCAAAATTTTGTTCAATTTCTTCTTCTTTTACTTTAGCGTCTTCAATTACATCATGTAATAAACCACTTACAATAAAAATTTGATCAAGTTTTAATTGAGCTAAATTAATAGCTGTTCTAATGCAGTGATTAAAATAATCTTCCCCGTTTTTTCTTTTTTGACCGTTGTGAACTTTTTTTCCAAAATAAAAAGCTCTTTCAATAAAGTCAAGTTCATTTTGAGAAAATTGTCTAAATTCTAAAATCTTATATTTAAATTCCCTAAAATCCATCTTAAATTTATTTTTAGGTTTATGATAATAATAATTTTATTATAAAAATAAGATAGAAGGCAAATGTTTGAAGAAGAATAATTGTGGCACCTAAAGGAAGATTAAATAAAAAAGAAACAATAAAACCCGTTAAAGTAAAGAGAAGACCGAAGAATATACTTAAAAAAACCATTCTTTTAAAACTCGAAGAGATTAATGAAGCTGTCATAGGAGGTAAAATTAAAAAAGCTGTTACTAAGACGATTCCCATAATTCTAATTCCTAAAATTGTGGTAATTCCTAAAAGCAAATAAAAAATATATTCATAAAAATTTATTTTTAATCCTCTTAAAATTGCTTCTGTTTGATCAACAGAAATTAAAATAAGCTTAGAAAAATTGATAATGATAAAAAGTAAAATAAAAAATGAAACAACTAAACTTAAATAAAAATCAAAATCATTTATTGTCAAAATATTACCAATAAAAAGATTTAAAAGTTCTGGCTGATAACCCTGTTTAGTCGAAACCAAAATAATCCCTAAAGAAAGAAAACTAACAAAAATTAAACCAATAAGAGCATCTGAGTGAATTGGGGTTCTTTTTTCAAGAAAATAGATTAATGAAGAAAAAAGAATTACCCCCAAAATTCCTAAAATAACAAAATCAAAATTAAAAAGAAAAGCTAAAGCCAAACTGAAAATTGAAGCATGAGCGATTCCATCACTAAAGAAAGACATTCTTTTTATTAAAACAAAGATTCCTAAAATCGAAAATACCAAACTCAACCAAAGAGTCAAAAGGAGAGGTTTTAAAAATAAAGGTGTTAGCAAGATTTCCATCAAAATAGTGGTTTATTAAAAGGATAAACAAAAATTTCTCGACCATAGAGTTCTTTTAAAAGATTTTCATTAAACAGAAGAGAAACTGGGCCATTACAAATAAGTTTTTTGTTTAAACATAAAACGTGTTTAGCAAAATGATGAACAATTGTTATTTCATGAGTAACTATAAGGATAGTAACTTTATGTTTTTCGTTCAAATGTTTAATAATTGAATAAAATTCTTTTTGTCCGGCAACATCGATTTCACTAATCGGTTCATCTAAGAGAAGAATCAGGGGTTCATTGATTAAAGCTTTGGCAAAAAGAACTCTCTGGAGTTGTCCCCCAGAAAGATCTCGGAGTTCTTTTTTAAAATAATGAAAAATATCAATATCTTCGAGTACTTGCTTAATTTTCTTTTCATCAAATTTTTTCTTAATTAAACTTAATCGTAAAAATTCTTCAACAGTTAAAGGTAAAAACTTGTCAATATTATAATGTTGAGGGACATAACCTAAAAGATGACGATTTTTAAAATTAGGTTCTCCGAAAATTTTTATTTCACCCTCAAAAGGAATCAAACCCATAATAGCCCGAAGAAGAGTGGATTTACCTGAACCATTGGGGCCAATTATAGCGGTAATACAACCTTCTTCTATTTCAAAATTTAAGTTATCCAAAATTATATTATTACCAAATCTAACAATTAGATTTTTAACCTCGATGGCATTCATTTTTCTAAAGCTTCTTTTATTATTTTAATATTCTCCTCATAGGCCTCAAAAAAATCTTTATATGATTTTTCTAAAGAGTGGAGAAGGAAAACTTTTAAACCTAAATTTTTAGCAAAATTATAAACTTTCTCATTATTACTATAACTCTCTCCAAAAACAACTTTCACGTTATGCTTTTTTATTAATTCAACAAGATTTTTAATTTCATAAAGCGTTAATTCTCCTTCTTCTTTTTCCAAGTAACCAATAATTTCTAAATTATAATCACGAGCTAAATAACTAAAAGCATTATGTTTAGTAATAATTTTTCGATTTTTTAAATTTGCTAGTTCCTGAAGATTCTTTTGGTGAAGTTTATCAATTTTCTCAACAAGTGACAAATAATTTTCTTGATAAAATTCTTTGTTTGAAGGATCAATAAAAGAAACATATTTAAAAATATTCTCAACTACTTTTTTGTCTTCAATTAGTGAGTGCCAAAAATGAGGGTCATATTCTTTTTGATAATTAATGAAGTTAACTCCTTCAACAACTGAAATTACTTTAAGATGAGGAAATTTATTTTTAATTTTCTTAACCCATGAGTCGAGATAGGTGTTAGAATAAAAAATATAATCAGCTTCTTTAATTTCTTTCAGAATTTCTGGTGAAGGATCGAAATAATGGGGATCAATTCCTGTAGGTAGAATTAAAACAACCGTCATTTTACCTTTAACTATGTTTTCAGTGAAATAATAAATAGGGAAAAGGGTAGTAACAATTTTTGTTTGCGATTTTTGCTTATTCAATTTGCTATCTTTTAGGAAAAAAATGAGAAATGAACTTACAATTAAAATTGATCCAATAATTATTACAAGGTATAATTTTTTCATTTTTTTAAATATTTTTTAATATTTTCACGATGCTCTTCGTAAGTTTTCGCATAATAAGCATTACCTTCTTTATCAGTTAAATAAAACCAATAATCAGTTAGAGAAGGATTAGTTACAGCTCTAACTGCTTTTATTCCTGGATTAGATATTGGCGTTGGAGGAAGACCTAATTTTTTATAAGAATTATAAGGAGAATCAGAATTTAGATCTTTTTTTGTGAGTTCATAGTTACAAAATTT
>JAUQOT010000028.1 GCA_030550735.1 Patescibacteria group bacterium | reverse complement strand
GGTTTACCTCGAGGAAGAATTATCGAAATTTATGGTCCTGAAAGTAGCGGAAAAACAACTATAGCTCTTTCAGTTATTGCTCAAGCTCAAAAAAGAGGCGGTAATGTTGCTTTTATTGATACTGAACATGCTTTAGATCCTGAATACGCTAAAAAGTTGGGCGTTAAAATTGAAAAAATGGTTTTATCTCAGCCAGACAGTGGAGAGGATGCTTTAAATATTGTTGAAAAATTAGTTAAATCAGGGATTTTTGATGTTATTGTTGTTGATTCAGTTGCTGCTTTAGTACCTCGAGCTGAACTTGAAGGAGAAATTGGTGATCAATATATAGGCTTACAAGCAAGGCTTATGTCGCAAGCTTTAAGAAAATTAACAGGGATTATTTCCAAAACAAGAACTATTTTAATTTTTATTAATCAAACAAGAGCTATGATTGGCGGAATGGTTCCTGGGCAAGAAACAACAACTGGAGGTAAAGCACTCAAATTTTACGCTTCGGTAAGAATTGAACTTAAAAAAGTTGGACAGATTGAAAAAGGAGATGAAATTATAGGAGTAAAAATAAAAGCTCGGGTTGTTAAAAATAAAGTTGCTCCACCATTTAAAACAGCTGAATTAGAAATTTATTATAATGAAGGAATTTCAGAAGAGGCTGAAATTTTAAATTTAGGTTTAAAGTACGGAACGATTAAAAAAGAAGGTAATACTTTTTACTATGAAAATGAGAAACTTGGCTCAAGTTTTCAAGCGGCAAGAGAATTTTTAAAAGAAAAACAAGAAATTAAAGAAAAAATTTTTAAAGAGATTCTAAAGAAATCTCAGGAAGAATGATAAAAAAATTAAAAGGAGCCACTCTTTCTAATTTTCAACCAGAAATTGTTGATTTAGAGATAGGTTTAACTTCTGGTTTAGCTGGTTTTCAGATAGTTGGTCTTCCAGATGAAACAATTAATGAAGCAAAAGAAAGAATAAGTTTAGCTTTAAAAAAAATAGGAGCTAAACCACCCAATCAACTTTCTAAAAAAGTTGTTGTTAATCTAGCTCCAGCTGATATTAAAAAAGAAGGATCTCATTTAGATTTACCTTTAGCCTTAGCCTATCTTTTGGTTACTGGTCAATTAAAAGAAAAATTTGATTTGTTTGAGAAAACCATTTTTGTTGGTGAGCTTGGTCTTGATGGTAAACTAAAAAAAGTGAAAGGTATTTTACCAATTGTTCTTCAGGCTCTAAAGCTAAATTATCAAAAAATTGTTCTTCCTAAAGATAATTTAAAAGAAGTTGTTTTTTTTAAAGAAATAGAGATTTATGCTTTTGAAAATTTAGCCGAAGTTGTAAAATTTTTAGAAAGCGGAGAATATCTTCCAATAGAACCAGAAGTTTTTAGAAGTGAAGAAGTTTATGAAATTGATTTACCAATTTTAAGTGATTATCTTTTAAGAGGTTTAATTATTAGTGCTTTAGGAAGACACAATCTTCTTTTATATGGACCACCAGGTACCGGAAAGACTTTAATAGCCAAATCGTTAGTTTGTTTTCTTCCAGGTTTATCTTATGAAGAAAGCTTAGAAGTCTCAAGCATTTACAGTTCTTTAGGCATCTTAGAAAATGGTTTAATCAAAATACCTCCCTTTCGTGCTCCTCATCACACAAGTTCGGCAGTTTCAATTTTAGGTGGAGGAAAAGACGCAAAACCAGGTGAGGTTTCTTTAGCTCATCGAGGTGTTTTGTTTTTCGATGAACTTCCTGAGTTTAAAAGAGATGTTTTAGAAGGTATTAGAGAGCCATTAGAAAATGGAGAAATTGTTGTTGCTCGTGCTAAAAAAGTAATTAAATACCCAGCAAAATTTTTATTTATTGGTGCTTATAATCCATGTCCGTGTGGTTACTATGGAGACGAAAGAATAGAGTGTAAATGTACACTTTCAGAAATTAATCGATATCAAAGAAAACTTTCTGGACCTTTACTTGACAGAATTGATATCAAATTAAATGTTCCTCGATTAGAAAGCGAAAAAATATTTGAATCAAAAAGAATAGATTTTAAAAGGATTAAAGAAAAAATTATTGAAATTACTGAAAAAATTAAAAAGAGATATTCTCAAGAAAATTTTAAATATAATAGCGAGATTCCTTACGATAAAATAAAAAGCTATATTAAGCTTGGTTTTGAGGAAGAAAAATTTTTTAAAAAAATTATTGACAGTTACAACCTCTCTTTAAGAAGTATCCATAAGATTTTAAAAGTGTCTTTAACAATTAAAGACTGGGATGAAGCCGAGAAAATAAAAATTGATCATTTAGCTGAAGCTGTTCAATACAAAATAAGCCAAGATGATTAAACTTAGAAAAAAAAATCTTTTAAGATTCAACTTAAAGAAAATTAAAGATAAAAAAGTTGTTGTGAGGGTTGATTACAATATTGATTATAAAAACGGAAAAATTAGCGATAAATTTAGATTAACTTCGACTCGAGAAACATTAGAAAAATTGAAAATCGCTAAAAGTGTTATTTTGATCAGCCATTTTGGTGATCCTCAAGGTTTTGATTCTTTTTATTCTTTTAAAAATGTTTTACCCCAATTGCAAAAAATTCTTAAATTGAAAATTAATTTTCTTGAAGATTTTTCTTCAAAACCCTTAGGCAAATTTAATCTTTTAGAAAATATAAGATTTTTTAGGGGTGAAAAAGAAAAAGATATTAATTTAGCTTATAAGATAAAAGATCTTGGCGAGATTTATATTAATGAAGCATTTTCAGTAAGCCATCGTGATCATACTTCAATTACTCTTGTGCCTAAATTAATGACCACTTTTTATGGTTTACGTTTTGAAAAAGAAATAAAAATGTTAAATGAGTTTTTAAAACTAAAAAATTTAACTCTTATTTTAGGGGGAGCAAAAATTTCAACTAAACTACCTTTGATAAAAAAATTTTTAAAAAAGGCGAAATTGATTATTTTAGGTGGAGGATTAGCAAATACTTTTCTTAAAGCAAAAGGTTTTAATGTTGGACAAAGTTTGGTTGAAGATGAAATTTTAGATGAAATCAAAAAAATTGATTCAAAAAATATTCTAACTCCTATAGATTTTTTTACAGATAAAGGCTATCGAAAACTGAACGAAATAAAAAATGACGATAAAATCTTAGATGTTGGTTTTGAAAGTTTAAAAATTTTTTTGAAAGAAATATCAAAAAATAAAAATATTATCTGGAACGGTCCATTAGGTTACATTGAAGAGAAAAAATATATAAATGGAACTTACGAATTAGCAAAGAATTTAATAAAATTTAAGAACAAAAAAATTTTAATTGGTGGCGGAGATACGATTTCTTTTTTAGAAGAAAAAAAACTTCTTAAAAAGTTTAAATTCATTTCAACTGGTGGAGGAGCGATGCTTTATTATTTAGCCGAAGAAACCCTTCCTTGTTTTAAAAATGAATGAAATAAAAATTTTTACTGATGGAGGAGCTATTAATAACCCCGGAAAAGCAGCTATTGGTGTTGTTATTATTTATAATGGAAATCTTAAAGAATATGCTAAAGAAATAGGTATTAAAACAAATAACGAAGCTGAATACGAAGGCGTAATTTTTGCTTTAAGGAAAATTAAACAACTTTTGGGAAAAGATAGAATAAAAGAATTAAAAATAACTCTCCATTTAGATTCCGAACTTGTGGGCAAACAAATAAAAGGCGAAATAAAAATTTTAGACGAAAAGCTTCAAAAGTATTTTTTAGAGGTTTATAACTTAAAATTTGATTTTCCTAAACTTGAAATAAAAATTATTCCAAGAGAAGAAAACAAAAGAGCCGATTCTTTAGTTAAATCTATATTATTCAAAAAACCAAAGAATATTTTTTAACGGTTAAATTTTTAGTTATAATAAAAGTCAATGATAGAAAAACTTAGAAACCTTTCTGACGAAAATCCCCAAAATATCGAGAATGAAAGTATTAATAATGCTTATAATGAGGCATCTAATTTGATCTTAAGAGGCGGAAAAGAAAATGATCCAAATGCAACCCAGTATGCTTTAAAAATTCTATCTATATTTTCTGGAGTTAGAAATGTTAAGGAAAATGTTGATCAAACCCAGGTTAAAGAGTGGTTACAAAGTCTTGTAAAACAAAAAAAGGGATTGTCAGTTGAAGAAATTATTGATTTGTTAAGCTGGTATGTTGATTTGTGGTTAGATGTGAAAGCAAAAAAACTTAATCTTTCAGAAGAAGAAAGAAAAGAAGAGGAATCAAATTTATCAAAAGGTATCGAATTAATTGAAGAGGCTTTAAAAATTTTAAGT
>JAUQOT010000009.1 GCA_030550735.1 Patescibacteria group bacterium | reverse complement strand
AATATCTCCATAATTACCCGATAAATCGAAAATCTAAAATACTAAGCCGGGGCAACCCGGCTTTTTTTAGTTTAAGGTCGAAAATTCAAAAAAAAGATAAAAATGAGTGAGGGTAAAGAAGAAAAAATAGGTTCAAATAACGGATCAAAAGATCAAAAAACCCCATCGAAGAATGAATCAAATAGTGTTTTTGGTCCTGTTAATCGCAATGGTAATGTATCAAGTGAAAATCCTTGGAAAGATGTGACGCCCCCAAATAATAAAGATTAAAAATTGATAAAAAAATCAATAATCAATTAAAAACGATAATAAAAAAATTAATTTATGTTTATGTCGATAATTAATAAGAACTTCAAAATGTCTTCAGATACATCCCAAGAAAGCAAATATTCACCAACTACTTCAAACTATCAATCAACAAACCCTCAACACCAAAATCCTAATTTAAAAGAAAATCCTGATTTACAGGTTCTTCCTCCTTATCCTCCTGTTCATATAGAAGTAGAAGGGAATGTAAAAGTTCCTACTTTTGGGGTTTAACATAAAACATACGAACTAATAAACACATGTCGTTAATTAATTTTCGAGTCTTCAAAAATGTCAGAAAAAAACGATCCAACAAAAAATCAAACACAAAACCCAACAACACAAAACCCAACAACACAAAACCCTAATTCTTACCCCTATAATGAACAAAAATACATAAAAGAAGTTGAGGAATGTATTCAAGAGTGTTATAATTGATAGAAAGAGAAAGGAATAATTTAGTAAACATTCAAAAACCATCATCCTTGCCGGGTTGCCCCAATTTAATATAATTAAAAATTTATTTAAAAAATTATTTTAAAATTTATTCTAAATTAAAAAATCTTTTCTTGATGCCAGGAAAACTTATTATTTTTGAAGGAATTGATGGAAGCGGAAAATCAACTCAAGCCAAATATTTTGCTAAAAAAATTAAAGCAATTTATTTTAAAGAGCCATATTTTTTCAAAAAAATAATTCTTTCGTCCATCCAACCATTAACTGAACTTTTTTTGTTTTTAGCCGATAGAGCAGAAATCTATTCATTAATAGATAAGTTTTTGAAAAGAAATCATGTAATTCTCGATAGATCATTTCCTTCTACTCTTGCTTATCAATTAGAAGCTCGCAATCTAAAGAGAATTATTTCTTTGGATAATTATTTAAAAATAGACTTAATAGCAAGAAAAATGATAAACCCTGATATAGTGATAGTTTTTGATTTACCAGTTGCTACTGCTTTATCGAGACTCAAAAAGAAAACAAAATTTGAAAAATTAAGATTTTTATCTAAAGTAAGAAAAGCCTATTTAAAATTTGCTAAAAAATTTGGTTGGTACGTAATTGATGCTTCTAAAGATATAAATGATGTAAGACAAGAAATTTTTAATATTTTTAGAAACAAAAGAATATGTTAATTAATAAATTTATAAATAGGAAATCTTTTCTTTTATTAATTTTTTTCATTACGATTATTGTAATTTTTTTGATTATTTCCTTTCAAGAAAAGAATATAATTTTAATTAAAAATAAATCCGATTTAAGATCTAAAATATTTTTAAATGAAATAAAACCTAAAATTTGCTTTCCTCGAACATGGGAAATAAATCTTTCTAAAAATGAAATTTATTTTTTTGAAAATTGTGAGTTAAAAACAATAATTCCAATAGCTTATCAAGGTCCTGAAGGAAAATGGTATCAAACACCAACAGGTTATTACTGGATTGGTACAAAAAAAGAAAAACACATTTCTTCTTTATTTCCGGTTTATATGAATTATGCTGTTCAATTATATGAAGATTTTTTTATACACGAAATTCCATATTATTTAAATGGAGAGATGGTCTCGAGTAATTTTTCGGGAGGATGTATTAGACTTAAATCAGATGACGCTAAAAAGTTTTTTAATATAGTTAAACAGGGTGATTTTGTTATTTCTTATAAAGAATTAAAGGATATTAAATTAAAAAATTATTTTCATCAACCAGTTAATTTTGATGAATTTTTTATAAGACAAAGATTTAATAATGCATTAAGAACGAATTGGCAAAATGCTTTTAATTCAGAAGACAGAAAGTTAGATTATCTTCAACATGCAGGAATTGATTTGGCTCCAATTTCTGGAGCTCAAGATTTAAATGTTTATAATATCTTTGATGGTGAAGTAGTAAAAATTGTAGAAAATGGAAAAGACGATCATGGTTTTGGTAATACGGTAATAGTTAGACTTAAAAACGAACTTTGCGAATTAGATAAAGAATTATGTCAAAAATATAAAAATATATATGTTTTATATGGACATCTTGAGAATATAAACCCGGTTTTAAAAGAAGGTTTATTTATTAAGAGAGGAGAAATAATAGGGAAAGTCGGAGCAACTGGTTATGGTTGCAATTATTGGCGAATTGGAAAAGATGGTTGCGATTCTAAAAATAAATTAGATATTCATCTTCATTTAGAAATAAAAACAAAACCTGTCTTAGGTAGTCCAGTGCCAGCAAACTGTTTGATAAATAATAATTATACTCCTTGTTACGGTTATGTTCCTAATAATCCAGAAAATTATGGCTATCTTAACCCGCTAATATTTTTGAGTGAAAATTTTAATTAATACTAACCTTTATTGGTTTATAATATTATAGTAGGTTGAAAATTTTTCTATTAAAAGCCCCCGTAGCTCAATTGGTAGAGCAACTGGCTCTTAACCAGGAGGTTGCAGGTTCGACTCCTGCCGGGGGCAAAACAAAATTTTTTTAATAACTAAAACATATTAATTTAACTTCATCAAAATTAACCTCTAAAATAGCATCAGTAATAAGTTCAATTTCTTCTTCTTGATTTTCGTTTTTAATTTTTATTTTTCCTCGATTAACAACAGTAATTAATGGATGATGATTAGCTAAGATAGAAATTTCTCCCAGAGGTGTTTTACAAATTAATGTTTCAATTTCATACTCTTTAATCTCACTATTTAAATTTACTAATTTAAATTTAAATTTTTTCATCTTAAAGTTCCTCGCATATAAAATTCATCTTCTGGAAGGTCATCATATTCTCCATTAACTAATCTTTCAAATTCTTCAATTGTTTTTTCCAAATCAACATAGACTCCGCTCCTCCCTGTATATGCTTCAGCGACAAAAAATGGTTGAGAGAGATATTTTTGAATTTTTCTTGCTCGATAAACAGTAATTTTATCTTCTTCAGAAAGTTCCTCAATTCCAAGAATAGCAATAATATCTTTTAAATCGTAATATCTCTGAATAATTTTTTTTACTTCATTGGCTACACGATAATGTCTTTCGCCAACAATTTTCGGATCAAGAGCTACAGAACTAGAAAGAAGGGGGTCAACAGCGGGATAAATTCCTAATTCAGCAATTTCTCTTGAAAGGACAATTGTTCCATCTAGATGAGCAAAAGTAGTTGCTGGTGCAGGATCGGTAATATCATCTGCTGGAACATAAATAGCTTGAAATGATGTTATCGATCCATTAATAGTCGAGGTAATTCTTTCTTGTAATTCACCCATTTCTGTTGCTAAAGTAGGCTGATAACCAACAGCTGATGGTGATCTTCCAAGTAAAGTTGATACTTCGGATCCTGCTTGGACAAATCGGAAAATATTATCAATAAAAAGCAAAATATCTTTATTTTGTTTATCTCGAAAATATTCAGCAATTGTTAGTCCAGTAAAAGCAGCTCTTAGTCTTGCTCCAGGAACTTCATTCATTTGCCCAAAAACCATCGAAACATTTTTTATTACTCCACTTTCTTTCATTTCTAAAATAAGTTCATTACCTTCTCTTGTTCTTTCACCAACACCCACAAAAACAGAAATTCCTTGATACTTATAAGCAATGTTATGAATTAATTCCATTAAAAGAACTGTTTTTCCAACTCCTGCACCACCAAAAAGTCCAATTTTCCCTCCTTTAATTACAGGGGTCAATAAATCAATTACTTTAATTCCTGTTTCTAGAATTTCAATTTTAGGATTTTGAGAAAGCAAATCGGGTGGTTTTCTAAAGATTTCCCATTCTTCAATATTTTGTTCTGAATTTTTATTTTCGTGAATTAAATCAGCGATTATTTCACCAACAGCATTAAAAACTTTACCCAAAGTATAATTACCAATTGGGGTTTTTATTTTCGAAAAGGTTCTTCTAACAAGAGTACCACGAGAAAGTCCGTCAGTAGGCATTAAGCTTATACATCTTACTCTTCCGGGAGATAAATGTTGTTCTACTTCCAAAATTATCTTTTTATTACTATCAACTACTTCTAAAGCTTCATAAATTTCTGGTTCTTCTCCTTCATTAAACTCTACATCAACTACGGTTCCTACGATTTGAAAAATCTTTCCAATAACTTCCATCCCTCCTAGAAATTATAACCCAAATAGAAAAATTTTTTTAAAAAATTTTTTTAATAATGTTATAATAAAACGTTAAAATGATTTCTTTAGAAGCAGAAAAAATTTTTGAGATATTCGGTTTTAGCGTCACCAACACAATTCTTACAAGTTGGTTAGCAATAATTTTCCTTAGTTTTATTTTTTTCAGATTAAATAAAAATCTAAGTAAATTTCCATCTAAATTTCAACTAATTTTTGAAATTATTTTTGAAAATCTTCAATCATTTTTAAAATCTATTTTAAACGAACACCTTAGTCCCAGAATTTTAGCTTTTATTTTGACTTTTTTTATTTTTATTCTTTTTTCAAATTGGTTGGGTGTTTTTCCTGGAGTTGGAAGCATCTATCTTCAAAAAGATCATCACCACATACCTCTTTTTCGTTCGCCTTACTCTGATTTGAATATGACTTTAACTTTAGCCTTAATTTCAGTTATAGGAACAAATCTTTTAGGTATTTATCATTTAGGTAACAATTTTCTTAAAAGGTATTTAAATCCGATTGGTGTTTTAGAAATATTTGGAGAATTGGCTAAGATACTTTCGTTTAGTTTTAGGCTTTTTGGAAATATTTTTGCTGGCGAAGTTCTTCTTACAGTTGTTTTTAAATTATTTGCTTTTATTTTTCCTATACCATTTATAGGTTTAGAAATGTTTGTTGGTTTAATTCAAGCAGTTATTTTTACAGTTTTAACAACAATTTTTCTTAAGGTCGCATTAAGTGAAGAACATTAAAGATGTTAACCGATCCACAAGTAATCAAAAATATTCTTCCTGCTATTACTATTATTTTGGGCGTGATTACTCCAGCTCTGATGATTGGAAAAATAGGTAGCGAAGCAATGAAAGCTATTGGAAGAAATCCCGAAGCATCATCAAAAATTCAAACAGCAATGGTGTTAGCAATTGCTTTTGCTGAGGCTATTGCTATTTATGTTTTAGTTACAGCTTTAATTATAAAATTTGTTTAAAAATGGAAAAACTTTTTGAGAGTTTTGGTCTCGATTGGAAGATTTTTCTCGCTCAGTTAATAAATTTTTTTATTCTTTTTTTTATTGTTTATAAATTTTTTTCGAAACCATTGAATGATATTCTCGAAAAAAGAAAGAAAGAAATTGAAGAAGGATATAAAACTCGTGACGAAGCTGAAAAGTTAATCAAGAAAATTCGGGAATTAAGAAGAAAGATATTGGAAAAAACTGAAAGAGAAAAAGAAAAAATTTTAAGTTTAGCTTATCAGAGAAAGGCTATTTTGGAAAATGAATTTCAAAAAGAAATTGAAGAAGCAAAAAAAGATTTTTTTGAAAAATTTGAAAAAGAAAAAGAAGAGATAAGATTAAGCTTTCATGCTGAACTTAGAAAAGAAGTCCCAAAAATATTTGAAAAATTAGCCTTTAAAGTTTTTCATGACAGGAAATTAAATCGTGAATTTATTGAGAAAATTTTAAATGAGTGAAGCAAAAATTTACAGCGAATTGATTTGGAGATTAATTAAAAAAGAGCGATTTGATTTAATCGATAAATTTTTGATAAATCTTAAAAATAAAGGTAAATCATATCTTTTAAAAGATATTTTAGGTTTTCTTAAGGATAAGATTAATGAGGAAAATAATATTGTTAAGGGAAATCTCAAATTAGCTTTTGAAGATGATATTGAGTTTGTTATTCAAAAATTGACTCGAAAATTAGCAAAGAAAATTGAAATTGAAAAAATTGAAATAGATGAAAATCTAATTTTGGGAGGAATTTTTGTTAGCCGATATTTCAAATTTGATTTTTCTTTAAAAAATCTAATTAATAAAGTTTTTTCTTCTCTTTAAGAAAAAATGGAAGATTTAAAATTTTTAATCGAAAAACTTGAAAGAGAACTTGAAAAATACGAACCTAAGGGAGAATTAGAAGAAATTGGAAGAGTTTTAAAAGTAGGAGATGGAATTGTTTGGATTGATGGTCTTTATAAAGCAATGGTATCCGAAATTTTATTAGTAGAAGGAAAAAATATCCTTCTTATGGTTCTTAATCTCGAAGAAGGAGTAATTGGAGCAGCTGCTTTGAACGATTTTGAAAAAATTAAAGAAGGTGATATTGTTAAAAGAACAGGACAAATCATTCAAATTCCTGTTGGTTATAATTTAGTTGGAAGAGTTATTGATCCTCTTGGAAGACCACTTGATGGATTAGGTGAAATTGTTTCTGATGAATTTTATCCCCTTGAAAGACCTGCACCTAGTGTAATAGACAGGGAACCAGTTAACACTCCATTACATACAGGAATTAAAATTATTGATGCTTTAATTCCGATTGGAAGAGGACAGCGAGAACTTATTTTGGGCGATAGAAAAATAGGTAAGACTGCTATTGTCTTAGATTTAATCTTAAATCAAAAACAAGATGTTTTTGATACCCCTATTTGTATTTATGTAGCTATCGGACAAAAACTTTCTAAAATAAGAAGGATTTATGAAACTCTAAAAGAAAGAGGTGCTTTAGATTACACTATTATTGTTGCTACCTCACCTTCTGATTTACCAATTTTACTTTATTTAGCTCCTTATGCTGGTTGTTCAATAGGTGAATATTTTAGAGATAAAGGCAAAGATGCTGTTGTTATTTATGATGATTTGACTAAACATGCTTGGGCTTGGCGAGAGATTAGTTTGCTTCTTAAAAGACCAGCAGGAAGAGAAGCCTATCCAGGTGATATTTTTTATACCCATTCGAGACTTTTAGAAAGATCTGCGAAATTAAAAAACGGAGGAAGTTTAACAGCTATTCCTATTTGCGAAACACAACTTGGTGATATTTCAGCTTATATTCCTACTAATTTAATTTCAATAACCGATGGACAAATATATTTGGAAACAGAACTTTTTAATGCTGGTTTTAGACCAGCAATTAATATCGGGCTTTCAGTTTCAAGAGTTGGTTCTAAAGCTCAAACAAAAATAATTAAAAAAATTGCCGGTAAATTAAAATTGGATTTAGCTCAATATAGAGAGTTAGAAGCCTTTGCCCAAGTAGCTGCTGAACTTGCTGAAGAAACAAAACAAAAATTAATTCGAGGAAGAATTATAATGGAACTCCTAAAACAACCAGATCTAAAACCATTTTCTTTTGAAGAAACAGCTGTTTTACTTTATGCGGCGGTAAATGGTTATTTAGATAATATCCCTGTTTTTAAAATTAAAGAAGTTGAGGAAAGAATAATTAAAAAATTAAAATTGGAAAAACAAGAACTTTTAGAAAAAATTAGAGAAGTTAAAGATCTTTCTGAAGAAATTGAAAAAATGATTAAAGAATTTTTAATCCAAGTTCTTCAATGAAAGGAACTTCTTTAAGAAATTTAAAACAGAGATTAAAGTTTTTTACTAAATTTCAAAAAATAACTAAATCGGTTGGAATTCTTTCTTCATTAAGATATAAAAAAGCTTATCAAAAAATTTCTCAAGTTATAGCTAATACTTTTTATATTCTTTCAATTTTCAAAGAAATTCTTAAAAGGAACCCAAATATTCATAGCGAAATTGAAAAAAGACTAAAAGTTTCAAATTCTGATCAAATTTTAATTATTGTTATTGCTTCTGATCGCGGTTTAGCCGGAGCTTTCGATTTAACTATTTTTGAAAAAACTAAAAATATTTTAAAAAAATTAAGAAATGAAAATAAAAAAGTTCTTTTGGGTGTGATAGGGAAAAAAGCAGAGAATTATTTTAAAAAACAGGAAAAAATCTTATTTTCCTTTAGTAAATTTGAGGGCTTATTTCCTGAAGAATTTTCTAAAGAACTTATTTCTTACTTAAGGTTTTTAATAGAAGAACATAAAATTAGCGAAATAATTTTTGTAAGACCTAATTTAACTTTGTCAGGATATTTTGTTGAAGAAATTAAAATCTATCCTTTCGATTTAAAGATTTTAGAAGAGATTATTTTTAAAATTTTACCTCGAATGCGAGAATGGCAAAATCTTATGAAGGAAAGAGAATTTAAATATGAGTTTTATTATCTTCTTGAACCATCTCCCCAAAAAATTTTAGAGGTAATCCTTGAAATTGTTTTTTATTCATTGATTTATGTGATTATTTTAGAAGCCCAAGCAAGTTTAGAACTAGCTCGGACAATTACCATGAGACGTGCCGAAAAAAATTCTGATGAGCTTAAAGAGAAAACCCTTATAGTTTATAATAAACTAAGACAAAATAAAATCACTCAAGAAATTCTTGATAATTTTCAATATAAAGTTTTTTAAATTTGACTAATGAAATATCATTTTTTACCAATTGAAGAAATTTTAAAAGAATTTGATACAAATTTTTTAGGATTAACAAATCAAGAAGCCGAGAAAAGGCTAAAAAAATATGGGAAAAATATTCTTCCACAGGAAAAGACATCTTTAATTAAGATTTTTTTAAAACAATTTAAAAATATTTTTAATCTTGTTCTGTTTGCTGTTTTTCTTCTTTCTTTTTATTTAGGAAAATATAACAATTCTCTTGTGATTTCTTTAATAATTTTAGTTAATGCTCTAATTGGTTTTTTCTTTGAATTAAAAACGGAAAAAACTTTAGAAAAGTTAAAACAATTTTTTAAAACAAAAATTAAAGTTTTAAGAGATGGTGAAATTATTGAAATTGATACAGAAAATGTCGTTCCTGGTGATATTGTTTTTATTGAAGAAGGTGATATTATACCTGCTGATTTAAGGTTTTTTGAGGTCGAAGATCTCAAAATCGACGAATCAATTTTAACAGGCGAATCTTTACCCGTTGAAAAAGATATAAAAGTTTTACCTGAAAATACTGAAATTTCAGAAATGAAAAATATCGGTTTTATGGGAAGCTATGTTGTTGAAGGTAAAGGAAAGGGAATAGTCGTTGCTACTTCACTAAATACTTATATGGGAAAAATTTATAAGAAATTTAAAGAGATTGAAAATGTAGCTCCTCATTTTGAGAAGCTTTCTAAAGATTTAATTTTAAGAATAACTTTAATTCCCATTTTAACTTCTATTCTTATTTTTTATTTCACTTTCCAAAGAGACTATTTATGGTCAGATTCTCTTCTTTTTATTTTATCGTCTTTTGTTTCAGCAATTCCTGAAGGACTTCCGGTAATTATTACTGTAGTTCTAGTGGTTAGTGCTTACTCTTTATATAAAAAAAATATTCTCGTAAAAAACCTTAAAGCAACTGAAAGTTTATCAGTTGTTAACCTTCTGCTTTCTGACAAAACTGGGACTTTAACTGAAAATTTAATGACCGTAAGAAAAATTTTTGTTAATAACGAAGAAATTGAAGTTACTGGTGATGGTCTAGATTTAAGGGGCAAATTTCTTAAAGACGGAAAAGAGATAAATATTTTTGAAAACTACCCCTTGATAAAACTTTTGAATATTTTAGCTGTTATAAGCGAAGGTGAAATTATTAAAGAGGAAGATGGAGAAATAAAAACCAAAGGTAACCCAAGAGATGTAGCTCTTCTTGTTCTTCTTGAAAAAGCTGGTATTAAAAGAGAACATATTCTCCAAATTGAAAAAATTAAAAAAAGAGAACCTTTTTCTAGGTTAAGAAAACATAAAAGAGTTATTGTCATTCATGAAAGAATTGAATCTTATTATTTAGGTGCTTTCGAAAAAATAATTGAGAGTTGTGAGTATATTCTTACTAATAAAGGGATAGAAATTTTTACAAATAAACAAGAAATTTTGGATAAAGCTCTTGATTATGCTAATAAAGGCTTTTCCATCCTTAGTGTTGCCTTTAATGAAGGTGAAAGAGAAGAAAATTTAATTTTTGTTGGTTTAATCATCCTTTATGATCCACCGAAAAAGGGTGTTAAAGAGGTGATTCAAAAATTAAAAGGAGCAGGAATCGAAACTAAAATTTTAACAGGAGATCATAAAGCAACTGCTGTTTATATAGCTAAGGAAATAGGTTTTGAAAATTTAAATGTTTTAGAACAAAAAGAAATTGAAAATTTGAGTGATAAAGAACTATTAGAAAAAATTAAAGAAACTTTTATTTTTGCAAGAATTAATCCTGAAACTAAACTAAGAATTTTAGAGCTTCATCAAAAACTTGGCTATTCAGTTGCTTATATCGGTGATGGTGTTAACGATGTTTTAGGTCTTAAAAAAGCTGAAGTTGGAATATGTATGGGAAAACGCGGTTCAGAAATAGCTAAATCGGCAAGTGATATTATTTTAATCGATGATAATTTAGAAAGTTTTTTGAATGGTATTGTTGAAGGAAGAAAAATATTTAATAACCTTAAAAGAACGGTTTTCTTTTTAATAACAACTAATGTTGCTGAAAGTTTAACAATAATAATTTCATTGATTTTGGGTTACCCCTTTATTTTAAAACCGATTCATATTTTGTTTTTAAACTTTGTAACCGATACTTTAGTAGGGACCACTTTAGCTTTTGAAAAAGAACATGGTTATGAAATTTATTCTAAACCAAGAAAAAGAGATGAATCTCTAATAAGTTTAGATTTAATTCCTTATCTTTTAATGATGGCAAGCGTTATGATGATTTTAACAGTTTTAGTTTTTAGTTATGAATATATTTTAGATCTTGATAAAGCTCGAACTTATGCTTTTCTTATAATGAGTTTTACTCAGATTTATAACGCTATTAATCTTCGTTCTTTGAATAGAAATATTTTTAAATTAAGTTTTAAACTAAATCCTTATATTATTTTTGGTATATTCTTATCTGTTTGTCTTCAATTCTTGGTTATTTTTAATCCGTTTCTAAGAAAAATTCTAGATTTTGCTCCTATATCATTTTTTGAATTTTTTGTTCTTTTAATTCTAAGTTCAACTGTTTTTGGAATTAGTGAAGTTTACAAATTTTTAAAAAACAAAATTGTGTCTTAAAAATTAAATTGAGATTCTTAATTAAATTAAATTATAATTTGTAAATAAATGCCAAAATACATTTTTGTTTGTGGAGGGGTTATGTCAGGAGTTGGGAAGGGGGTTGCTACTGCTTCAATTGCTAAAATTCTTTCTTGGTATGGCTATAAAGTTACTTGTATAAAAATTGATCCTTATGTTAATGTTGATGCTGGAACAATGAACCCAATTGAGCATGGTGAAGTTTTTGTTTTAAAAGACGGAACAGAATGCGATCAAGATATGGGCCATTATGAAAGATTTTTAAACACAGAATTAACGAAAGAGAACTATATGACAACCGGAAGTGTTTATCTTTCTTTAATTCAAAAAGAAAGAAGTTTATACTTTGATGGAAAATGCGTTGAAGTTGTTCCTCATGTTCCCCTAGAAGTCATCGAGAAAATTAATAAAGCTCAACAATTAACAAAAGCAGATATTGTTATTATAGAAATCGGAGGAACTGTTGGTGAATATCAAAATCTTTTGTTTTTAGAAACCGTTAGAATTTTAAGACTTCAAAAGCCTAGCGATGTTATTTTAATATTGGTTAGTTACTTACCTTATCAAGGAGAAGGCATGGAACTTAAAACAAAACCTACTCAATATGCTATTAGGACCCTAAATTCAGCTGGGCTTCAACCAGATTTCGTTTTAGCTAGAGGTATTAAACCCCTGGATGAAATAAGAAAAAGAAAAATTGCTTTTAATTGTAATATGAAAATTGAAGATATTATTTCAGCTCCGGATGAGAAAATAATTTATAAAATACCTCTAAATTTTGAGGAAGATAATCTAGGTAAAAAAATTTTAAAAAAACTAAATTTAAAAATAAGAAGAGAAAAAATTAAAGAAAAAAGCAGATGGAAAAATGAAATTGAAAAAATTCTTAATTTAGAAAAAAAGGTAAAAATCGGGATAGTTGGCAAATATTTTAAAACAGGAGATTTTGTTCTTGCTGATGCCTATATTTCAGTCATTGAAGCAATAAAACATGCAAGTTGGTATTTAGGTTATTTTCCCGAAATAAGTTGGTTAAATTCTGAAGACTATGAGAAAGATACAAAAAAATTAGATGAACTTAAAAATTATGATGGAATTATAATTCCCGGAGGATTTGGTTCTCGTGGAGTTGAAGGAAAAATTTTAGCAATAAAATACTGTCGTGAAAACAAAATTCCATGTTTTGGTTTATGTTATGGACTTCAATTAATGGTAGTTGAATTTGCAAGAAATGTTTGTGGTTTAAAAGACGCTCATACAACCGAGGTTAATCCAAAAACAAAACATCCAGTAATAGATATTTTAGAAGAACAAAAAAAATTATTGAAAGAAAAATTATATGGAGGAACAATGAGACTTGGTGATTGGGAATGTCAAATTAAAAAGGGAACAACTGCTTTTCAAGCTTATCGACAAACAAAAGTTTTAGAAAGACATCGTCATCGTTATGAAATTAATCCTAAATATCATGAAATACTTACGAATTATGGTTTTATTTTTTCAGGAACATCATCAAATGGTTTTTTGGTTGAAATAGGAGAACTTAATCAAAAACTACATCCTTTCTTTTTAGGAACACAATTTCATCCCGAATTTAAATCAAGATTTTTATATCCCCATCCTTTATTTGTCGAATTCATTAAAAGTTCTGTTAAAAATGAAAAAAGATTTTAAAACGGCTAAAGAAATTTTTCATAAATTGTATAAAGATATCGATGGTTATAAAATATCTTTAAATTCTAGGTCAAAACTTAATCTTTCTTCAAACGAATTAATTTATGGCGAAATTGATTTTGATTCTTTTGCTCAAATTTTAGAGTTTATTAATCCAGATGAAAATACAATTTTTTATGATTTAGGTTCAGGTACAGGAAAGCCTTGTATTGCTATTAGTCTTTTATATAAAATAAAAAAAGCTGTTGGTATTGAATTATTACCTGATTTATGTCAGATTGCTAAAGATATCTACAAAAAATTGAAGGAAATTCAACCAGAAATAAATGAAATAGAATACCGCTGTGAAAACATTTTAGAATCAGATTTTAGCGATGGAACTCTTATTTTTACTCAGGCTACTTGTTTTTCTGATGAAACTTTAGAAATTATTAATAAAAAAATTGAAGAAATGAATAAAGGAACAAAGATTGTTATAATTACTAAACCTCTAAAAAGCGATAAATTAAAATTAATTTTTGAAAATTCAATGAAAATGGCTTGGGGAATAGGTACCACAAGGATTTATGAAAAGATAATTTAAACTTTATAAAGATTGAAAAATGAAACTTTTATAAACAATTTAACTATCTAAAAAATAAGAGGAATGGAATTATTTAGAAATTTAGGAAACTCGGAAAAATCTACTGAAAGAAGAGCAAAAGTTGAAATTTTACCTGAAATATTACACTTACTTGATCAGAAAGTTAATGATTATATAAATAGCTTTGGTAATCTTAGAAATCTATCAGATGATCGTAAAAATTGGTTAGAATTTTTAAGCCTATGGCTTTATCGTCTCAAAGAAGAAGGCATAGATTTATCTGATATTCGTATTTGTGATATTTTTACTATTTTTCCTGAAAGTTTAGGTTTAGAAAAAATTCTTTATTATATTAAGTGTCTTCAAGATGGCATTTGGCCTTTTGAAGGAGATCCTTATAATGTTTATAAAGAATTATCATCTATTCAAGATGAAAGAAGCGAAACATCGCCGAGCGATTTTGAAGTTGCTGTAGAGGATTTTGGGGAAGGTGGTGAAACAGATGAATCAAAAATTTATGAATTACTGAAAGAAGTATGGGAACTATACCGAAAAGGAAAAATAGATTTTTTAGATTTTGAAAGTAGAGTGGCTGAATTACTACATTGGGGTAAAGAAATTTATCTTCCTTTAAGGGGCGACTCTCTTTTTAATATCTTTCCCCTTCTTTTCGATTTTCCTTATCTTTTTATTTCGATTTTAAATCCAGATGTTAAACGGAAAATTATTAATGAGTTTTTCTTACTTGTAAGAGATTATATTCTTCCTATTGTTGAAGATTTTGTGTATTACTTAAATTCGATCGGAAATATGTATCATAAAAGAATTTTTGATATCTTAACTAAATACAAAAATGAGATAGAAAGTGAAAAGCATATTTTGCCATTTGAGGAATATTATTTGAGAATTTATCTGGAAGCTATTCTAAAAGCAGAGGATTTACAGAAAGAAAATAAAGATAAAATAGACATAGCCTTAGTTTTTAGAGAATTTTTCTTAAATATAGAGAAGCATCGTATTAGAGTTAGAGAGTGTTTTATCAGAATTATTGAATCATTAATCAAAGCTCTTGGTTTAAGTAAAGATGATATAAATTTAATAGATGAAATATTAACTTCAAAAATTGAAAAATTGGAGAGATTAAAGGAATTAGTTAGAATGATTGAAGAAAAAATTCAAAATCACCCCCTTGATCTTAAGGGCCCTCAATACAGATATATTATCAAATTTTTAAAATGGTTGATTTTAGAAAATATATGGGAGAAATTCAGCTTCACTGATGATTTCGATGTTAGTAATACTTTTATAAATGAAGTTATTTCAAGCGATTATTTTAATTACAGAGAAGAACTACCAAGAATATTTTTAGATTTGACTTTTTTATGTGGTTTAATAAATGGAGAAAATTACAATAACTTATTAGAATCCTTTAAAAAATCATCAACGATAATTCCCCAAAATTTAGAAAATATTATTGAAAAATACAAAACCGCAGTTCGTCATCCGTGGAATTTAAGTAAATATTCGCTTTTTAGATTTATGAACCTATTAAGGGATAATAAAAAATTTTAGGTGATGCTAAATATATAATTTGTTCTCTCTATTTAACTAACTGTTTAATTATTTAAGATGTAATTTCTAATTTTTTCAAAAAATTTTTCCATTAAAAATAGATTATGATAAGTTGCTAAAATGTAAGCTGTAATTTCTCTTTCTTTAAAAAGATGATGTAAATAAGCTTTAGAAAAATTTTGACAAACGTAACAGTTGCATTTTTCATCAACTTTTTCTTTTTCGTTTTTATATTTATTTTTTTTTATATCAATTACTACTAAGAATTCTTTTAAATTATCTTCTTTTTTTATTTGGTAAATATGACCAGTTCTTGCAATTCTTGTTGGTTCGCTACAATCAAAAGTATCAATTCCATAAATAACCAAATCAAAAATATCATCAATTCTTCCGACTCCTAGAAGATGAACTGGTTTATCCTTGGGTAAAAACTCGCTTACCCATTTTACTGCAAGCCTCATTTCTTCTTTTGTTTCTCCAACTGATACCCCACCGATAGCAATACCGTCAATATTTTGACTAGTGACAAATTTTGCTGATTCTTTTCTTAAATTTTCAAATACCGATCCCTGGATAATTCCATATAAATATTGATAATCTCTTTTATTTTTATGAAAATATTCTAAACATTTTAATAACCATTCATGAGTTCTTTTCATTGCTTTTTCAGCATATTCATAAGTTGTTGGATAAGTAGTACATTCATCAAAAGCCATAATCAAATCAGCTCCAATTTTTATTTGATATTCTATTGATTTTTCAGGAGAGAAGATAATTTCCCTCCCATCTATCTTTGATTTAAAAACAACTTTGTCATCTAAAATTTTTACTTCAATATCTTCGTCTTCATTTCTTAACTTTGCTCTTTTTTTATTACTTAAAGAAAAAATTTGAAAACCACCTGAATCACTCATTAAAGGAATATTTAGATTAGCAAAATTATGAATACCATCAAAATTTTCGATAATTTCAATACCTGGATGATTTACTAAGTGATATGTATTAACAAAAGCAACTTGAATTCCTATCTCTTTTATAAAGTTATGAGAAAGAGCTTTAATAACCCCTTTAGTGGCTACTGGTACAAATGCTGGTGTTTTTATAATTCCATGTTTTGTTATAATTTCTCCAATTCTTGCTTTTGATTTTTTTGATTGCTTAAGAACTTTAAACATTTTTAAATAATTAACATAGCATCGCCGAAAGAATAAAACCTGAAATCATTGTCGATGGCAATTTGATAAAGTTCTTTTAGGTGTTTGGGAGATTTTTTAAACTGAAGAAAAGCTTCAACAAGCATCATTAAACTTGAACGGGGAAGATGAAAATTAGTAATAAGAGCATCTACAATTTTAAACTTAAACGGAGGCATAATAAAAAGATCTGTTTCACCAAGGATTATTTTTTTATTAGCTTTAATTTTCTTTCTAACTAAAGATTCGAGCATTCTTGTTGTTGTCGTTCCTACTGCTACTAATTTTTTATTTTCTTTTTTGAGTTTTTTAATTTTCTTATAATTTTTTAAGTCAATTTCCCAATATTCTAGTGGTAATTTTTTCTTTCTTAAAAATTCGTCATTTAAAGGAGTGAAAGTAGCTAAACCAACATGTAAAGTAATAAAACAAAAATTTATTTTTTTACTTTTCAATCTCTTTAAAACTCGCCGAGTAAAATGAAAAGATGCTGTTGGTGCGGCAATTGAACCAATTTTTTTAGCAAAAATACTTTGATATTTTCTCCTTAATTCATCTTGATTCAAATGTGTTCTTTTAAGATAGGGTGGTAGCGGCACTTCACCCATTTTTTTTAATAGAATTAAAAAATCTTCAGTAACTACTTTAAAAGTAAAAATGTTTTTTTCTTGTTTAATTGGAATTAAATAATTATTTTCGTCTTGAGGATAGAAATAAAGTTTTTCATTCAATCTTATTTCTTTATTTACTATTCCTCTTATTTCTTTTATCTTGTTTTTTTTAATTTCATTTATTTTTTCATTAAGTAAAAGGAGAATTTTTATTTTTCCTCCTGTCTTTTTAAAAAGATTAACTCTAGCTGGCAAAACTTTTGTCTGGTTAAAGACTAAAAAATAATTTTCGTCTAAGTATTTTTGCAGATTATAAAAAATATCAAAAATAATCTCATCCTTCTGAGTGTTATAAACCATTAGTTTTGAAAAATCTCGTGGTTTAGCTGGTTCAAGAGCTATTCTATCAGAAGGCAAATTATAATCATAAAGACTTAAATCAAAATTTTCATTATCAATATTTTTATTCTTCATTTTTTAAAGAAATTTTTAATTTAATCACCTCAGGTTCAGTTGTTAAAATCTTTATGTTTGATGGAATGTTAGCGATCGCCTCTTTAACTAAAAGAACATGATTTCCTACATCTAAATCTTTAAGATCGAAAATAAATTGAAGTTCATCTTCTTTAATTCTGTTTAGGTCGTAATTATAACCTGAAATAACGGTTTTTATTTTTTCTGAGCTTAAATAACTAATATAATAGCCTTCTTTTAGATTTTTAAAATTTACAGGAAGATAAACAATTTTTTGTATTTTTACTTTTTGATAATTTATTAAAGTCCAGAAAGAAAAGGAAAAAATGAGAGCTATAATCAATGAAGAAAGAGCTACCTTTACGTCGAAAATTTTTCTTAAAATATTTTTTTCGTTTTTGTTGTTTTTTAAATAATAATTTAAAAGTTTTTCTTCAATAAAATTCAAAGAAACATCAAAATTTATTTCTTTATTTTCAGCAAAAGAGATTTTCCCTGTTTCTTCAGAAACAATAATTGAAAAAGCATCAGATTCCTCCGTAATTCCTAAACCAGCTCTATGTCTTGTTCCTATTTTATTTTTATTTAAAAATTTATGACTTAGAGGTAAAACAACAGATGCTAATTTAATTTTATCTTTTTCAATAATAACAGCTCCATCATGAAGAGGAGAATTTTTTTGAAAAATACTTATAAGAAGTTCAGCACTTATGTTGCTATTTAGAATAATACCATCATGAACTTTATCTTTTAATTCTTCTTTATTTTTAAAAACTAACAAACAACCAATTTTGTTTTCTGAAAAATATTTCAGGGCTCTTATTATTTCCTCAATAATTAATTCATTTTTAAATATTTTGCTTTTTTTGAAAAACGAAATGTCAAAATTTTCTATAAACCTTCTTATTTCTTTTTGAAAAATTATGATGATTATTAAAACACCAAAACTTAAAAAATAAGTAAAATATATATTCGAAAGTGTTAAATTAAAAAGTTTTATTGTGTAAGAGACTAAGATCAAGATTGAAACCAAAAAGAAAATTCGCCAAATGTATGTTCGAAAAACAAAATATATTATTAAAAAATTAAAAATAAAAGTAAGGAAAATATCTAAAATATCTTTTAATGTTAAATTTTTCCATAAATATAAAATTGATAAAAGAAAATCGTTCATTTTCTTTTTTGTTTTTCAAATTAAATAGCTTCTAATAGATTTTAAATAAATTAATTTTAAAAACAAAGCATTTCTTGATTAGTTTTTTTTGATGCTATATAATATAATTACTCCTTAATAAATTTCTTGTTTTTTAAAAAAAATTTTCCGGGGTAGTTCAGCGGTAGAACGCCTGGCTGTTAACCAGGATGTCGCAGGTTCGAATCCTGCCCCCGGAGCATTCCAGGATAAACTTTCGAGACAAAGTATAAGATTTTAAATATGTGCAGATTAATAGGAATTATAGTAGATAAAGGAGTTGATATAAATTCCTGTTTTAATTTAACTAAAAGTCCATTCAAGGATTTTTCAAAAATCGATCCCGATGAATGGTGAATAAGACGTTATCCTCTAATGACAATACTTATTATTAACTCTGATCTAAAAATAACAAAGCAAAAATACAACGATGAGATTAATAATTAAATTTAATAAAAAAGAAAAAATAAGATATGCTCAACAACAATTACAAGGGTTTATATATTCACTCTTAAACAAAGCGGGCTGATTTACAAAATTAGTGTTATTGTACTTTATCTTAAAATCTTAAGATCTTAATGTTTATTTTAAAATAACTAAAATTTGAATTATTTTTAAAATTAAATATTAAAATTAATTAATAAAAAATGTTCAATAAAAAACCCAACCGTCAAGAGAAAATAAGCAATCAAGAAGGATATAATAAAGAATTAATTCCTGTTGAAGAAATTCATGAATTATTTTTTAATTGGGTTTTAAATATTATCAGAATAACTATAGAAAATATTCAGGATCCTAGAAACCTAGATACATATAAACTTTATGCCACCGGATTTTCTTTATATGAGATTAATATTATCAGAGGAAAACAAAAAATATGCCTTTTAGAAAGAATTCTTTATTTTTTTAAAAATTTTGTTCTTGAATATTTTTTTATATATATTTTTTGGAATATGTTTGAGTCTGGTTTTTTAAAGAGCTTACTAGAGATACACCAAAAAGCATCAGATAATAGAATAAAAATAATACAAAATAGAGATTATTATTGGTTATCCTTTTATTTTGGTGAAAAACCAGAAGAAGACGAACCACGATGCAGAATTTACCTTAATCCATCAACTTTTAGGTATCCAGAAATATTTTCTTATATATGTAAAAGAATTATAAGTAAATTAGCTACAATAGAAGGGGTAAAAAGCGGAATAGAGATAAAGACGATAGATTTACAAGATCCTAAATTACAAGGCTTAAAAGGGCTTGAAATGATAAAAGAATTTATTAGACGTATTCGACGATCAGATAAAATTGTAATATATGTTTCTAAAAGCTTAGAAGAATTAATTTTAGAGATTTTAGATGAGGTATACTCAAT
>JAUQOT010000008.1:14560-20651 GCA_030550735.1 Patescibacteria group bacterium | reverse complement strand
AATTAATTGGCTCAAAATTACCTGTTATTGCTACCAATATATTTTTTGTTGAATCTTCAATTCCCATATTTATATAATTTTCTCCATAATATCCTTTTTCTTGAGTAAAGTAAATAGTTCCATCAAAGGGCATATATATTTTTGTGCCTTTAGGAACACCCTCTATTAAAGCACCACTTTTGTTGATATTCCATTTTGAAAGACCTATTACTTCATTGTCAATTATTTGATATTTTGGTTGATAAGAGATAGAAGAAGTTGATGTTGAAATTGGAATTTTTTCTTTTAAAGGAATTTTTTTTAGATAATAGAAATAAAAAACAAAAAACGAAAATACTAAAATTGTGAAAATAATTAAAATATAAATTTTATTTTTCATTCTCTACCTTTTGATTTACAATCCGACCCTATATAAACTTTACATTTAGCTGGTTCTACTACTTTACAAAGTGCCTCATTTAATTTATTTCCATTAATAGGTTTAGTCGGTTCATTTGGACATTCATAACAAAATCCTTGATAACAAAGATAACGATAAACAGTAATCGAAGAACAAGCATTTTCTATATTTGGAGGATTTGATCTCTCATCGTCAGCATTATTAACTGTACATAAACCCAAATTACCTGCAAATTCCGGAGTAAATGAATAAGAAGAACTCCTACCACCATAAGTATCTTGAACTCCTTGTTCGCCAACTTTTTGTCCTCCTATTTCTAACCAGAATGATCCTTCATCTTTTTTAAAAACTCCAGGATTTCCTAAAGAAATACCGTAATTTATATTAATTGGATAACCAACAATAAAATTTCTTAAAGGAGTTTTAACTTTTCCACTAAGCTCATTATTTTTAGTTTGTACCTCTGGTGAAGAAGCGCTAGGAACATTAGCTATTACATCCGTTGAGGTGATTTGAATTAGTTGATTATAATAATTCTGGTAATCAATTATTGGTGAACTTTTTTTATCTTTTTCTTTTATTTTTTTATCAGCGTCGGATTTACTAATATAACCCTCACCTAAGTCGCATTTTACATCACATTCTATACTTGAATCAGCAAGTCTTAAACCAGCAGGAACGTTAATTAAATTATGAGTTCTTACTTCTGTTTTAATGTAATAATTGCCGTGACGCTCCGGAGAATAAGAAGGAATTGGTAAAGAATTTTCTGATAAATAAACAAAAAACGTTTTTTTAAACAAATCTTCACTTTTAGTTATTCTAAAACTTCCATAGTTAGTGAAAGTATTAAGTAATAAACCCCATGGCTTCCAAATAGGTCCTACTGTTAAACTAATATCTACATATCCCCCATCATTACCAAAACCACAAATAGGATCGTCATAACCAGTTGTAGTTTGAAGTCCGCCCACTTCATTTCTTTCTCCATCATTCTGTGGACAATCCCATTTTTTACACCCTCCGCATTTATCGTAACCTACAGCTGTTTCTCCGCTCTTACACACATCTCTACATACATAATATGTATTATTTGCATCAGTACAACATGAACCACGACTAAAATTACCCTTTTTATAACCTTGACATGTATATCCCTTAGATTCACCAATATTCCTTAAACCAAAATCAAATTGGATTATATTACTATTTTTTAGATTAAAAATTTTATTTCCATATAATTCACTTGGTTCATATGATAGCAATGAATGAGAATTTTCTCCAATGTTTAATATTTTTAAAAAAGGTTGAATAGCACAAATTCCTCCTTTAATTGGAGGTGTTCCGTTATATTGAGGTGGGGTAATTCCTCCAAAAGTTGTAGTTGCGGAACAAGTTGTTGAAGCCACCAATCTTTCTTCAACAATTAAGTTTGCTTTAATAATTACATCGGCAGTTAAGACATTAGTAAATTCTACTGTACAACTAGGAGCACTACATTCTTTTGTTTGGTTTCCTAATTTTATTTGAATTAATCCTGAACTAACAGTTGTACTTGCTGTTACCCTAATGGTATTTGGAGAAGTTGAAGTTGCAATACAACTTATTGTTCTCTTACCACAATCAGGATGAGGTTCACCTGGATTGGGAAGAGAATTAGGATCTGATGTAAACCCAAAAGTATACATTATTTCATCTTTACTTCCACCAATACAGACACCTTCTGGGGGTTGATAAGGATCTTGAACGAAGTAAGGACCGCTATGTCCTACCTTTCCATCAGGAGTGCAACAAACTTTATAAAATACTGTTCCAGCAGTTATCCAATCACCACAAACATCTCCTTTACATTGAGCTACCCCTGGTACTAAATAACCATCCTTTTGTAACCCTGTTTTTGTTTGTAATTTATCATTAGTGTCACAAATTCTTTCAGCCTTTTGAATGGTTTGATAACAATAACAAACTTTTTTTGTCTCTGTCGTACCTTCAACATCGCAAATACAATTTCTACCAGAAGGATAACCTCCTGTACATACTATCCTATTTCTTCTATAACTTATTTGTGTCCAAGCATATGAGTTTAATGTTTTACCTTCGGTTGTTTCCATATTACAAGAAGGAACTTCTGATTTACTACCACAGGGAGGATTATTCTCACACTTTGTTCCAACACCACACCTTGGACCAATGTTGCATACTCCAGAATAATCTTCAAGATTCTCACAGGTTTCAGCTATAATCACTTTGTTTGAATTTATTAATAAAATTGTTAAAAAAATTGTAATAATTAATATTAATGGAATAAGTAAATTATATTTATTTTTTATATTATTCATTTTGTTTACCATTTTGAGTTTCCTTTTTTGGTGGTTTTGGAAGAGATTTTACAATTCTTTTAATAGTTTCTCTTATAAGATAAGATATTTCGTCTGGTTTTAAAGATTTTTGTGCTTCTTTTCTTATACTCACATTTAAATAAAGTGTTCCTGTTTTTTCAAGAAAATAAGTTAATTTTCCGTTACTAGTCTTTGCATCACACCGGCTGCAACCTAAAGCAAAAGATAATTTAGCCTCGTACAGCCAAAATGAAGGATATGCTATAAAAAGTGTCCAATAAGTTACATCTAGTTCTAGTTTACTTGTTCTGGACTGATTTGGTCCTAATTCATTTAACTCTTTATCGAGAATCTCTTTATTAATTTCTAATTCTAATGGGTAAGGATTTTTAAATTTTATAATAGATATCAAAAAGGACTCTGAATCGACAAACGGTTCCCATGTTTCGGTAAGTTCAAAACCGGAAAATCTTAATCTTTTATAAAGTTCTTGTATTATTTCTAAAAATTCTTCATCATTGGATAAAAGTTCAAGAACTTTGGCAAAAAATGGTTCATTGTTTTTGAAAGATTCAGATGATTTTAATAGTGTTTCTTTAAGTTTGTTTGCAAAATTTACACTTTCTTTTTCAATAATTTCAAAAATATTTGGTGTTGGTGTTTGTTCTGGTGTTGCTGTTGCTGTTGCTGTTGGTTCTTGTGTTGCTGTTGCTGTTGGTTCTTGTGTTGCTGTGGGAGGAATCGTTGCTGTTGGTGTTTCTGTTGGAGGTGGTGTGGGTGATGGAGCCCCCAAAAAGCTCTTATGTAATTCTCGAAAGCCAAGATAACCAAGAGTAGCTACTAATGCAGCTCCAATACCACCTATAACCCTTCGGCGAGTCCAACCACCACGCCTTGGAATGTTTTTTTCTAATTCAGCCAGATTTTTTTCTATTTCGTTTATTAATACATCTATCAGATTTACAGAAGTTTCTGGGGCTATTATTATATATTCTTTTAAATTTAACCTTTTTAAATTATTTAAAATCTCTCTTAAACTTGAAATTAGTTGTGGCAATTCTTCTGTAAAAATTTTTAATTCTTCTGGAGAAGTAAAATCCTTCTCAGGATATAATCGCCCTCGAATTTCTATGATTTTTTTCAATATATTTTCTATTTCTACTTTAAGATCAGGATAATTTTCTAATCTACTTAAAAAACGTTGTAATCCCCCATGAATCTCTATTAATGTCTGGGTTACTCTTTCTATATCAGGAATTGTTCCTTTACTCTCTAATGTTTTTCCTTGTTGTTCTTGTGATTCTCGAGTAGCTTCAGGATTACCTGGACCACGAGAAAAATTTGCCATTTTGTTAAATTCTTTTAATTTAGAAATTTATCAAAAAATATTGTAGATTGAGAAAAGATGAAAATCAAACATGTTTGTGGATAAATTATTTAAAGATGTAATATTGAATTTTAGAAAAACATTCAAGTTTTAATAGGTTTATCTGCACTTTTTGGAACTATATATATTCTCTTCTCTTCTTTTCTCTTATGAATTTTTTAAAATTTCTAAAATTTTGCAAAAACTAATAATAAGTTCTCAAGTTCTTAAACTAGTTTGAGCAATTTTCTTTCTGTGAATTATTTGGAAACACTTCCTTTTTAAATGAGTTTACGAGCTATGAAGATATTAGAGATTAAATTATTCTCAATCTCACAAGTTTTGATTTAAAGCTCTTAGTGTAGCTAAAATATTTCTTAATTTCATCTCCATCAAACCATCTCGTATGCTCTCTATTGTTGTAGATTGTACATTTTGAGACTTAATGAAACCTTTTAATTCATCATAAATATTTCTTAATTCGCTCTCTGCACTTTCTATACTTTCTCTTTTTTTGTCTTCCTTTGTTGCTATTATATAAAAACTATTTCTTTTTATGTTATCCCAAGATTTTAATGCTTCTATTAATTTATTATATATTTTCCCTACAGCATCAAATATGTCATCTTTATTTTCACCAAAGTGTTTTTTTCCAATATTCATTAAAAAACTTCGTAATTTCACAACAAGTTCATGAGCTTCTTCTAAATTTTCAACTGTAATATTTATTTGTGTTCGAAATTCTTCTAATTTTATTTTTCTATTGAGTTCATCTGGATTAAATTGTCCTCGGCGGAAATTTATCATTTTTAATTAAATATTTAAATCTTTACCTAAAATATTGTAGATTAATAAAAAATGAAAATTTAGAATGTTTGTGGATAAATTATTTGAGGATTTGTGGTAAAATTTTGAGAAAAATGGTAAAGTTTGTAAATATTGGAGTTGTTCTGAATAAAGATGGTGAAGTTTTAATAGTTAAAAGAAAAAGAAAAGAAGTTACTTCAACTGGTAAAGAGTTTGTTTGGAGTTTTCCCGGCGGAGTTCAAGAGATAAATGAAACTAGAGAAGAAAGGGTAGTAAAAGAAGTTTTATTAGAGACAGGTTATAAAGTAAAACCTATAAAACAGATAAATTTGAGAGTTCATCCTGATACTTTGGTTTTGATAGCCTATTTTCTTTGTGAGTTAGAAAGCGCAGAGCCTATTCAGGAAATTGAAGAAAAAGATGAAATTGAAGAAGTAAAATGGGTAAAACCAGAAGAATTAAAAAATTATTTCACTACCGATATTGATCCCGAAGTTAAGAAGATTTTAAAGATAGATTAAAGAAAATTTTTATTGAATTAGACAGTAATTACGAGAAGCAGGCGAACAGTTGTTAGGATCAAAATTGTTCCATCCACCGGAGATCCAACATTGCCAAAGAACTGAAGAGGCTGCTGTTTCCCATAAACGAGGTGCTGAACTTGCTGTTTGTTCTAATGCTGCTCTCAAAACAAAATGATTAGCATCTTGCCCGTTATCTGTACATGCCCAATAATCATAACTTCTACCTGAAGGATCTCTTGGTAATCTATCTGTTATTTGAGCATTTCTTAAGGTTGTTTCTAACTCTTCCCAAGTGCTACTTGTTGGAAAATAACCAAATTTTGCTAAATAGGTCGCTAAATAATTTGCTGTATTTCTTAAATCACCAAGTCTTCTTGTATCTCTTGCCATTGCTGATTGACCACCAATATTTCTTAAGACTATACCCGCTAATATTCCGATAACTAAAAGAACAACAGCCATTTCAATTAAAGTAAAACCTTTTTTCATTTTTAAATTTAAAAACTTTAAATTTAATTAATTTCCGGCCATGTGAAATATTTTATAAATTTATATCTTATTAGATATCTTATTAGATTTAAATATATCTTATTAGATTTAAAAAAACAAATCTATTTGTGGATTAAATTTATTACAACGAAATCTTAATTAATTC
>JAUQOT010000008.1:0-14460 GCA_030550735.1 Patescibacteria group bacterium | reverse complement strand
AATTTAAATTTCATATATCTCATTACCTTTAGGAATTATAGTATTTACCGCTAATTTATCCATTATTTCTATTTTTAATGATTCCTTTGCTTGTTTATCGCCGTGAGTTAAAAAAATAGTTTTTAAATTTAGTCTTTGAGGATTAAGCCAATCTATAATTCCGCTTTTATCTAAATGAGCTGAATATGAAAGAAGAGATAAAATTTCTGCTTTAACTTTGTAAACCTTATCTTCTAAAACAATTTCTTTTTCTCCTTCAAGAATTTTTCTTCCTGTTGAATTTTCTGCTTGATAACCGATAAATAAAATCGTAGTTTTCTCGTTTTCAACGTATCTTTTTAAGATATCGATAATTCTTCCGCCAGTTACCATTCCTGAACCAGCAAGAATAATTTTAGGATTTGGATAATCAAAAATCTTTTTTTCATCTTCCTTCGATTCAATAATTTCTAAATAAGGTCCTTTAAAAATTCCTTTAGTTAAAATTTCGTGTTTTGCTTCTTCATTTAAATATTCTGGATATTTTTCATAAATTTTAGAAATTCTTAATGCTAAAGGACTATCAAGAAAAATTTTTATTTCGGGTATTTTTTTGTTCTCAATAAGCTCTTGAAGATCATAAATAATTTCTTGAGATCTTTCTAAAGCGAATGTCGGAATTATTAAAACTCTTTTTTCTTTAATCGTTCTTTCAACAATTCTTTCTAAAATTTCTCTTCTTTTTTCTAAATTTTCATGATCTCGATCGCCGTAAGTAGATTCTAAAACAAGATAATCAACCGCTGGAAGTTCATCAAGTTTTTTGTCTAAAGATTTAAACTTATTGCCCAGATCACCTGAAAAAACAATTTTTTTATTAGAAGATTTTTCATTAATTAAAAGAAAACTTGAACCAAGAATATGACCTGCATTATAGAAAGTTATTTTAAAATTTTTTGTTTCTATTGGTTCATAATAATTTACTGTTTCCCATCTCTTCATAGTAATCTCAATATCCCTTTCTTCATAAAAAACCTCTTTATTATATTCACGACAATTTTCTTCAATAACTTTAAGGGCATCTTTTAAAATTTCATAAGCTAATTCTTTTGTTGGAAGAGTACTATAAATATACCCCTTAAAACCATTTTTTATTATTTTAGGGAGTCTACCAATATGATCAAGATGAGCGTGGGTTATAAAGATAGCCGAAATTTCTTTTGGGTCGTAAGGAAAAGGAGCAAAATTTTCTAAATCGCAAGTTCTTTCCTTTTGAATTAAACCACAATCAACAACTATTTTTTCGTTGTCTTCTTCTAAAACAAAATTTGAACCAGTTACAGTTTCAACACCTCCGTAAAAACCGATTTTCATATTTATATTTTATGGTAATTTTATAATTTTTGAGAAGATTCTTTTGTATCTTGAAGTAATAAGGATATTAAGAGGTCACTAGTTGAGTTTATTAAATTTGAATCAGGAAAATTTTCGGGAAGCATAATTTCTAAGGTAAAGCTTAAATCAAAAGGATCTAAAGATTCAGATTTTGACATTATTCCAGAAAAATCTAAAGGTACAGGAATTTCTTGATCGTTTTTAAAATATTTAATTAATTCTTCATTATTACAAATTACAGGAACCATAATAATTAACCCCTCTTCTAATTTATAAAGCAAATTTCTTGATGGTGGATTATTAGGTACTAATAAGATAGCGTGAGTTTTTCCACTTGATTCAGGAGAAAGTCTTATTAAAAAACTCCTTAAATCAAGAGGTTCTTCTTCAACAGAAATAATTTTATTTAATAATTGAACTAATTCATATTTTACTTTTACTTCTATAGTTTCAGGTTCAAAAGATTGAGGTTTTGATGATTCAGAAGATTGGGATATTTTTGTTTGAGAATCTTTTAAAATAATTGGTAAATTAATTTTTGCTTCTATTTCTTTTTTGTTATTTTGAGGTAACTCTGATTGAATAGTTTCAATTCTGACTAAATAGCAATAAATAACAAAAAATCGCTCTCTATCTTTTTCTCTAGCACCAACACCTGAAATTTTGATTTTGAATCCTGAAATTTTGATGTATTCATTAATTCTTTTTTCTATATCTTGTTTTAATTTTTCAATGCTTATATACCTTAGTTTTTCTTTTTTAGATAATGATATTATTCGAAGTAATAAACTTAAAGCAGAAATTTTTAACATTAATAAAGCAAGTTTTAAAAGACGTCTTCTCCAAAAAGTGACCTCTAATTCTTTAATTAATCTTTCTTTTTCTTCATCGGTTAATTTAGAGAAATCATCTATTCCTTTCTGCATCAAATAGTTGACTATCAAGCGAATAAATTCCTTATTATAAACAAAGTTTATGGTATCTAAATATTCAGAAACTTGTTTTTCTAATTTTTCTCTTGCTTCGGGTTTGATATTTTCTGAAAATTTGAGCATATGTTTTTTATAATTTTAAAATTATAATTTAAACAAAGAAAAACAAAACATGAGGAAGGAATACTCAGCAGGAGCTATTATTTTTTATCAAGATAAAAAAGAAAGAGAATATCTTTTACTTAATTATTCTTCAAAAACAAGACATTGGGAATTTCCTCGAGGACATATTGAGCTTAATGAGGATCCTTTAAGAGCAACTCTTAGAGAAATAAAAGAAGAAACAGGATTAAAAGTAAGAATCATTAAGGGTTTTGAAGAGAATATGTTTTTTCATTTTAGAGATAAGGGTGAGCTTGTAATTAAGGAAGTTAAGTTTTATTTAGCCCAGGCTTTTACAAGAAAAGTTATTTTATCAGATGAACACCGGGGTTATGTATGGCTTCCTTTTAAATTGGCCATTAAACTTTTAACTTTCGATGAACCAAAATTTATTCTTAAAAAAGCTGAAAGATTTTTAAAAAACTTAAAAAAATGAAAGGATTTACTCTTTTAGAAATTTTGACAGTTATCTTTCTTTTGATGGTAATAATCAGCATAACAGGAATTGTAATTAAACCTCAAATTTTTTTTCAACGATCAAGAGATTTAAAAAGAATTAATGATTTAAGATCTTTAGAAATCGCTATTAATACTTATCTTACTTCAACATCAACTCCAGTTTTAGGTCCAGCTAATAGAGGTTACGGTGAATCATATCCGACAGTTTTTATTTCTGTTCCTTATGATAAAGAAGATAAGAGAAATAATTTTGTTGGTGGATTTTATATTTATCAAGTTTCTTCAACTGATTTGTACAAAATAAATGGTTCAGGTTGGCTTCCTATTAATTTTACCTCGATGATCTATTTACCTTTAAATTTTTTACCCGTTGATCCTCTAAATTCCTATTCAGCTAAATTTTTTTATTCTTATGTTTTCCGAAGAAATCCGCCATCTTTTGAGATTAATGCTAATTTAGAATATCCTCCTTTTAAGTTTGGCGGAAGTGATGATAAAGTAAGTTTTGATGGAGGAAACAATAATTATATTTTTGAGGTTGGTTCAGATAAAAATTTAATCTCTAACGTATACTAAAAAATTTTAAAGAGATTAAAAAAATTAATCCTTGAACTAAAAAAGGAATTAAATAATTTTTATTTTTTAATCTCCAATGATATTTTTCATGAAATTTTTGGTATGGTTTTAGAAGCTTAAAATTAGGAAAAAACGATTTAATTGAAAAAGAAATAATATCAGGAAAAAGCGAACCTATACCCCCCACAAAAGCGATTAACTTTTTATTAAATGGATAATAAGAAAGAAAATAGAAGGTTAGAAGAAAAAATAAAAAAAATTCAACAATTACTAAAAACCAAATTTCCTTCGTCCAATTTTTAATTGATGAGAATTTTTCACTTTCTCCATAAATGTTGAGGTCTAAATGGGGAAGAAAATCTTCTAAATGATGTAAAAGAAAACCCAAGATAAAAGCTAAGGATAAATTATTAGTTAAATTTAAAGTTAAAGCTGAAGCAGTAAAAAAATGAAAACCAGCAAGCATTAAGACTTTACATACTCAACTAACTTTTCAAAAATATTAGGATAATTTATGGCTAATTCACTTAAAACTTTACGATTTAGATTTAGATTTTTTTGTTTAAGAAGGTAAATAAATTTTGAATAATTCAAACCGTATTTTCTAACACCAGCATTAATTCTTACTTGCCATAATCTTCGAAAATTTCTTTTCTTTTGTTTTCTTCCTATATAAGCATATTTAAAAGCATGAAGCAAAGCTTCTTTAGCAAATTTTTTCTTTGTACCATAAGGCGCTCGAAAACCTTTAGCTAATTTCAAAATTTTTTTTCTTTTTTTTAATTTAATCTTTCCTCTTTTAACTCTTGCCATGATTTTTAATTTTAACACAAAAATGAGAAAATTAAATTAATACTATGTTAAAAAGTTAATATGGAAAGATTTTCTAAGCCAATAAGAAGAAAATTAAAATCTCTATTTGAAAATATATCAAGAGTATTTGAGTTTATATTTTCTAAGCCTTTTAAATCACCTGAGTCTTTTGAATCTACTGAAGATTTCAAACGAAGAAGATTGGTTATTAGAGGATTATTTTCTTTCCTAATTTTATCTCTGTTTAAAAGAAGCTCTATACTTCAAATAACAAGTGTTTCATCAAATGAAGAAAAAATAAGTTTGCTAGAAACTACTGAAGATGTTGATTATCTTATAAAGAATGGTGAAAGTTTTGGAGGGGAACTAAAAATTTTAGAGGGTTTAGGAGAGGAAGATCTAAGAAAAGAATTAAAAGAATTAAGAAAAATTTTAAAAGTCGAAAATATAAATAATCAAGAATGCCAAGAAGCTTATGAAAGAATTTGTTCAATTTTATCTTCAAAACCATCACCATCACCAACACAAATTCCAACACCAACACCAACACCTGAACCTCAACCAACACCTTCAATCCAAAATATTTCTCCAAAAGAAAGTTTTAATCAAGAAAAACCAATTTCAACAGAAGTGATTTATTATGGAAAACCTGGAACTAAAAAAGTTGCTATTACTTTCGATGATTTTCCTAATCCAAAAATCTTAAGAGATTTATTAGAATTTTGTAAAAATCATCAAATACATATGGTTTGGTTTATTATTGGAAGAACAATGAACGATGAAGCAGCTCAAATAATTAGAGAAGGAATTGAAACAGGTTTAATAAGAATAGGCAACCATTCTTTTAGTCATAATATAAGTGAGTTCAGTAAATTAAATAAAGAATATATAGAATCAGAAAAAAGTAGGTGGATCGAAGAAATGAAGAATTACGGATTTGAAGATGAAATTCTAAGATATTATTTTAGACCGCCAGGTGGTGCTGGTGGTTATAGGGGTGGAGATAAGAGATTATTAAGTGTTTTATCTGAAAATAACTATAAATACCTTGTAATGTGGGATGTCGAATTTATCTATACAACGAGGGTTAAAAGTTTAGAATATACTCCTGAAAATTTAAAAGGAATAGCTTTATCAAGAATAAGATATACCAACGGAGGAAATTTAGTTTTAGCTCATTTTAATAGAACAGATGTTGAGGCTATTAAAAATTTAATTATTGAATTAATTAATGAAGGTTATGAGTTTGTTTTTCCAGAGCAACTTTTAAATTAATTAAAATTCTTCTTCCTCTTCTAAACCACCGTGTTCTTCTGCTGCTGCTTTTTCCTTTTTTTCAGGAAGTTCGCTAACCACAGCTTCGGTAATCAAAAGAAGACTAGCAATTGAAGCAGCATTTTCTAAAGCAACCCTTGTAACTTTTGTAGGATCGATTATTCCAGCGGCATAAAGATCCTCATATTGAAGATTAGCTGCATTAAAACCAAAACCATCTTTACCTTCTTTTACTTTTTGAAGAACAATCGATGAATCAAAACCAGCATTTTCCGCAATTTGTCTTAATGGTGCTTCAATTGCTTGTTTAACAATATTAGCTCCAATGTATTCAGAAATGTTTTCTTTAGAAAGTTTTTCAATTAATTCTTCAACTTTTGGCAAGGTTCTAATTAAAGCTACACCTCCACCAGGAACAATACCTTCTTCAATAGCTGCTTTGGTTGCTGAAATAGCATCTTCAATTCGATGTTGTTTTTCTTTTTGTTCAACTTCAGTTGGTGCCCCAACTTTAATTACCGCAACTCCTCCTGAAAGTTTAGCTAATCTTTCTTGAAGTTTTTCTCGATCATATTCGGAAGTTGTTTTTTGAAGTTGTACTCTAATTTGTTGAATTCTTTTTTCAATTTCTTCTTTCTTTCCCTTTCCACCCACAATTGTTGTTGTATCCTTAGTAACAATTACTTTGTCGGCTTCTCCTAACATATGAAGATCAGCATTTTCTAGTTTATAACCAAGTTCTTCAGAAATTACTTGTCCGCCTGTTAAAATAGCAATATCCTGAAGAAGTTCTTTTCTTCGATCACCAAAACCTGGTGCTTTAACGGCAACAGAAATTAAAACACCTTTTAATTTATTGACAACTAAAGTTGCTAAAGCTTCGCCTTCAACATCTTCGGCAATAATTAAAATTTGTTTTCTTCCGCTTTGTAAAACTTTTTCTAAAAGATGAACCAATTCGTGAATTGAGCTTAATTTTTTGTCAGTAATTAAAATTAGAGGTTTTTCCAAAACAGCTTCCATTTTTTCCGGATTTGTCACCATATAAGGAGAAATATAACCCCTATCGAATTGCATTCCTTCAACAATTTCATATGAAAGTCCAATTGTTTGTGATTCCTCAACTGTTACTACTCCATCTTTTCCAACTTTATCAATAACTTCAGCAATTAGTTTTCCAATTTCTTCATCTCGTGAAGAAATTGTTGCTACATGAGCAATATCTTCTTTACCTTTAATTGGTTTAGAAATTTTTCTTAATTCTTCAATGACTACTTTGACAGCCTTTTCCATTCCCTTTTGCATTCCAATAACATCAACACCGGCAACAGCATTTTTAAAACCTTCATTGATAAGAATTTTAGCTAAAAGAGTTGCTGTTGTTGTTCCATCACCTGCCATATCATTTGTTTTTTCAGCAACTTCTTTGATAAGTTCAGCTCCCATTTTTTCAATTGGATCTTTAAGTTCAATTTCCTTGGCAATAGTTACGCCATCACGAGTAATTGTTGGTGTTCCGTATCCTTTGTCAATAACAACAGCTCTTCCTTTAGGTCCAAGAGTGACAATGACAGTGTTTGCTAATTTGTTAATTCCTTGAAGCAGTTTTTTTCGAGCAGTATTTTTAAAAGAAATTTGTTTTGCCATTTTTTAAAAATTTTTAATTCGACCTTATTCAATTATGGCCATAATATCTTCATCTCTTACAAAATAATATTCCTTATCATCTATTTTAATTTCATCGGGTGCATATTTTTTAAAAATAACTAATTGTCCTGGTTTAACTGAAGGAGTAATTCTTTCTCCGGTTTTTTCGTTTATTTTTCCTGGCCCAACAGCAATCACTTTTCCTTTCATAGTTCTTTCCTCTCGTGCTGTTTCAGGAATAATAATTCCGCCCTTTGTAACTTCTTCTTGATGAAGTGGTTCGATTAAAATAAAATCATGAAGCGGTTTTAAATTCATTTTTTTGTCAAATCAAAACTCTTAATTTGCGACCTTAAACTTTTCTAAACAAAATCCGAAAAATTTTTTAAGTTAAAAAGTTTTATTTAAAAAGTTTTATTATTTATAATAATATTATACCACATCTTGCCGGAGTAGCTCAGTGGAAGAGCGAGCGCCTTGTAAGCGCTAGGTCGCGGGTTCGAATCCCGCCTCCGGCTCAAAAATTATTTATGAAAAAAGGTTTTACTTATATTGAACTTCTTTTAGTTTTGTTTTTAATTATTGTCATCGGAGTAATAGTTTTTGGAGTAATTAGGGTTCAAACTTATTTTTCAAGAAGCCGGGATATCCAACGTTTAAATGATCTTCAAGTTCTTTTTTCAGCAATTCAGTTATATATTAATAGTACATCCTCTCCGGATTTAGATGGACCAAATTATTTTTGGCGAGGAGTTGATGAACCGTGGGCAACCATTTTTATTTCTGTTCCTATAGAAAGAGAAGGAGCTGGGACATCAACCTGTTTTTATAATAAACCATTTGTTATTGTTCAAGCTGATTTTAATAATTACAAAAATATAAACGGAAAAGGATGGCTTCCAATTAATTTTTCCGAAATTTTATCGCTTCCTTTTTCTTCTCTCCCTGTTGATCCTCTTAATAATTATCAAAAAGGATTTTATTATGCTTATGCTTTTCAGAGAAATCCGATTCAATTTGAGCTTTCAGCTAAACTTGAATCACCGGAATTTGGTTTTGGTGGGATTAGCGATAAAACTTCAACGGACAATGGGAATGATCCCTATAGATATGAAATTGGGTCAAAACTAGATATTATTCCCCCTTTAGCTCCTTAATTTTATGATAAAATTTTTTTAATTGGAGGGGTGCCGGAGTGGACTAACGGGACGGCCTGGAGAGCCGTGACCCCTTTCTGGGGTCTCGTGGGTTCGAATCCCACCCCCTCCGCTTTAAATAATTTATTCTTTGTTTTTTTCTGCTTCTGATATTTCTTTTTTCTTTCTGATTTTTTCTATTCTATTAGTAGCCCAAGTTTCTAATTTTAAAGCTTCAATTTTTATTCTTCGAAGAATTTTTTCTGAAGTATTAGAGATAAAAAAATCTAAACTTGCTTTTAAAGGATTAAAAATATTTTTAAATAATCTTATTTTGTAAAATCGTAAACGATTATTAATTTTTAACCAATGATAATAATCTTCTCGAGTTAATTTTATATTTTTCGATTTTAAGTAAATGTAGAGAATTAAAACAAAGATAAAAAAGAAAAAAAAGAAAAGGAATAACCAACTACTCATTTAAGGCTAGACGAATAAACCTTCCGATTTCAATTTTTTCTCCAAATTTGTTTACGTATTCATTAATCAAATCTCTGATTGTTAAACTTTCATTTTTAATGTAAGGTTGTTCAAGCAGACAAACTTCTTTTACCCATTTTTCGAATTTTCCTTTAAAAACTGTTTCCTTTACTTCTTCGGGTTTATCTTCTAATCCAACCAAAAATTCTTTTCTCTTATTTTCAATTATTTCTTGAGGAATCGCTTCAATTGAAACAAATAAGGGTTTTAGAGCGGCAACTTGAATAGCAATTTCGTAAGCTAATTTTTTAAATTCTTCATTTTGAGAAACAAAATCAGTTTCACATCTTAATTCAACTAAAGAAGCAACTTTTCCATTATAATGAACATAAGCCGAAATAACTCCTTGATTGGTTTTTGTTTCTTTCTTTTTTTCTAAAAGACTTTCTCCTTTTTCTCTTAAATAAATTTCAGCTTTTTCCAAATCTCCATCACTCTTTTCAAGGGCTTCTTTACATTTTCCAATTGGTGCTCCAGTTTTTTCTCTTAAAATTTTTATTTTTTCAAGTAATTCTTTATTCATTACTTTTCAATTTTTCGTAATTTAATTTCTCGCTAACCTTTTTATAAATATAATCTAAAAGAAATGATATACTTTTAGGTGCTTTATCATTTGCAGGTACAAAATATTTTATTTGAGAGACATCATTATCAGAACCAGCAATAGCAACAATAGGAATTTTCATTTTTAAAGCTTCTCTTTTTGCAGTTATATGAGATTTATAAGCTAAATTTACAATAAAAACTAAATCAGGTAATTTTTCTAAATTTTTTACTCCATTGTAAGTAAGTTTCATTTTATTCAACTCTTTTTCAATTCTACTTCTTTCTTTTGGTGGGTAATCTTTTAATTCTTGGGTTTCCTCTTTTTTTAATAATTCTTTAAAATAGACAAGTCTGCTTAAAATTGTCTGGAAATTAGTTAAGAAACCTCCTACCCATTTATAATTCATATACGGTTGATTAAGCTCTTCAGCGATTTCTTTTATTTTTATTGAAGCAGCTGGAGATATTCCAATAAACAAAATAGTCTTCCCTTCTTTTAAAAATTGAGTCAAGATGTTACTAACTTCATTTAATTTTTGTAAGGTTAGATTCAAATTAAAAATTTCGATGTTTTTTAAAGTTTTCAACAAATAAGGTCTCATCGAAGGATGAGTATATTTTTTTCCTCTTCCATAATGAACACCAGCCTTCATCATTTCTTCAAAAATGATCTCATTATCTGTCTTAACTAAATTTTGTTGAAGTGGATTTTTGGTCATAATTTTATTTTAACTTAAAATTTTCTAAAAAATATGTTAAAATGTAACTTACTAATGAAGAAAAAAATCCATCCTCAGTATATTTTAACAAAAGTTAAATGTGCTTGTGGTGCTGAATATGAAATTTATGGAACAAAAAAAGAAATTTTTGTTGAAACATGTCGTTCATGTTCTCCTCTTTTTACTGGCAAAGAAGAAACAAAAGTTATTATCGGAAGAGTTGAGAAATTTTTAAAAAGACAAGCTAAAACTAAAGAAAAAAGAAAAACCGAGTAGATTACTAATAATTTAAAAAAGAAATAATTTAAAAAAGAAAGAAAAATGAATAATTCAGAAAAACAAACAATATATTTTGAAATTAGAGCTGGAGTTGGTGGTGAAGAAGCAGCTCTTTTTGCACATGATCTTTGGAGGATGTATTCGAAATATTTTGATAAGAAAGGATGGAAATATAAAATTTTAGATATTACGGAATCTGATTTAGGAGGAATAAAAACATTAATTGCTGAAGTTTCGGGAGAAAAAGTATATGATTTATTAAAACAAGAAGCTGGAGTTCATAGGGTTCAACGAGTACCGATTACAGAAAAATCGGGACGAATTCATACTTCAACTGCTTCAGTTGCAGTTATTCCTAAACTCTCTTTACCAAATATTCAAATAAAAGAGTCTGATTTAGAAATTGAATTTTTCCGAGCTGGCGGTCCCGGTGGACAAAATGTTAATAAAGTAGAAACAGCAGTAAGAATAAGACATAAACCAACAGGTATTGTAGTTTCTTGTCAAGTTGAGAGAAGTCAGCAAAGAAACAGAGAAATTGCTTTAGAAATGCTAAAAAATAAAATATGGCAATTAGAACAAGAAAAGATAATCGGAAGTTTAACTGAAGAAAGAAAAAAACAAATAGGTTCTCAAGAGAGATCAGAAAAAATAAGAACTTATAATTTCCCTCAAAATAGAATCACTGACCATCGTTTAAACAAAAGTTGGCATAATTTAGATGATATTTTAGATGGAGAACTTGATCTTATAATTCAAGCTTTTCAGAATAAAAATTAGTTAAAATATAATTAGAGGCACGGTGGCGGAGTGGTTACGCAGCGGTCTGCAAAACCGCTTAACGCCGGTTCGAATCCGGCCCGTGCCTCAAATTAATAAGCTCTTGTTAAAATTTTTATGTCTTCTTGTGATAAACTTTTAGAATAAATTCTCACTTCATCTAAAATCCCTTGAAAATAACCAGCATATTCATAGCCAATACCTAATCTATTATTACTTTGACTCGGATTTAACCACGATGTACAACTCGAATTATTAGGGGTGCCATTTTTATAAAATTGAATTTCTTGTTCAGTAATATTTCTTTTAATTATTACATTTACCCATGAAGAATTTTGAAAAAATCCCGTTGAATTACAAGACATATAAGGAGAAGAATTGCTACCGGAAGTTCCATGATAATAACTTAAACTTCCATTTGTTTCCATTGTTAAATCAAATTCTCCTCCATAAGCTTTCCCTAATAGATTTTGTCTTCCTTTAGTTATATTTGTTGGATAAGCGTAAAAAAATATTGTTAAATTACCAATTTGTTGGAGAGAATAAGAATTAGGTACATAAACATAGTCGTTAATTCCATCAAAAGCTAAACCCCAACCAATTTTCCCTTTCACCCATCCAGAAGAAGTTGTAAAATCAAAATTATATAAAGTTCCATTATTGTTATAACCAGAAAGATCTTTTGTTATTGTCCCCTCTCCTTCTTCAAATGGTAAATAAATAATTAAACCTGATTGAGGATTGGGTATTTTTAGATCATTTCCAATTTCGTAAAGAAGGGGTTCTATTCCACCATCGTTAATCATTTCATATCCAAAAGCTTCAGATTCCATTTTTGCGGTTAACTTATATTTATTTTTTATTTTTAAAAAAGCATAGAAATACTCTGAATTATTTAAAGGATCAACGGGTAATTTTGAAACACCTATTAGTGAAGAAGAAAAATTTATAGGAAGCCAACCAGAACCATCTGTTTTTAAATAATTCGAGGAATTTGAACACCTATAAGAAAAAGGTGAAAAAATTGGTGGAAGATTAGAATATGAAGAACAATTGGGGTTATTATCAGGAAGAGAAATATAAATAACATAATCTTGACCTGAAAACCACGAGGGATTTTGAAGAAGTAAATTTTTAATAGCTGAGTCTAAAACTTTTAAATCGTTTAATCTTCTAGAATCTCGTGCCCTTTTAATGATATCTAAGTAATTAAATAAAAAAATGAGAATATTTGAAAGAATTAAAATAAGAAACAAAACCGTTAAAATTTCAATTATGGTAAAACCCTTTTTATCTGATAATTCCATGGATAATACCTAAAAGAAAAATTAAAGAGATTGCGATTACAACTAAAGAAGGTATTTTAAAATAAATTTTATTTTTAAGCTTAAGATAGATAAGATTAATTATAAGAAGATTAAAAGCCAAAAATATTTCACTAATTAAGCTTACAACTTCGACAAGAGATGATTCAGGTAGAAAAATTAAAAAGAAAATTAGAGAATTAATAATAATATTAGCTAAAAATGGACTTAATTTGTAATCATAAATTAAGCCTCTTTTGAGGTAAAAAGCTAAATCTACTAACATTATGTTAAAAGTTATTAAGATGAGAATTGAAACAAAAAGAGGCAAAGGAATAAAGGGTTTTAAAGCATCAACCGACGCTTCGGTTGTTTTGGGTCCTAAAAAACCTATAACACTTAAAGAATAAAAAATATACATTAGAGAAACTAAAAATAAAGAAATAAAGTTTATTTTTTTAATTTTTTTTGTGTCCTTTCCAAGAATATCAAGAACTAAAGGAACTGCCGAAGTTCCAGAAAAAGCAAAAAGTAAAACTCCGTAAGGTAAGAAAAAATTTTTAAAAGATAATATTTCAGTAAAATTTTTAGGATTTATATTTAAGATTAACCAAAAAGAAATTCCAAGAAAAAAAATTATGATTAAACTCCCTAAAATCGATTCAAATTTGGCAAAAATCTTTATGTTTCGAGAAATAAAATAAATGTTAAAAATAACAAAAATTAATTTAATTAAAAAAACCTTATCAGGAAAAATTGTTCCCCAAAATTTTGTTAAAGCTATAAGATAAATCCAAAAAACACCCAACATTCCAAAAAAATCAAAAATCCAAACAATATGTTTGGCACGATGGTGAAGGTAAATTTCAGCTAAACCAGGAAGATTGTGTTTTTCAGGAGTTTGAAGTAAAATTTCCGTGAAAATTAGATGGATTAAATAAAACACGAAAAACCAAAAAAATAACCAAAGAAAAAAATAAAAGCCGCTTACTTTTAAAGTATAAGGTAGAATAAAAACACCTAAACCGATAATGGTACTTAAAAAAATAAAAATAGCTTCTATCTCTTTAGAAAAGATAATTTTCATTTTCTAATAAAGTTTTCAATATATGTCCATAAAGTTAAAATAACTACCGCTAAAATTGTTGTTAGAAAAGCTTCAAAATACAAACCAATTCCTACCGCTCCACCAATAGCTGCTGTAACCCATAAAGCTGCAGCTGTGGTTAAACCATATATTTTTTCTTCTTTGAGAAAAATTAAGCCTGCTCCCAAAAACCCTACCCCAACAACTAAATTAGCTATTATTCTTGAAACCGAAGTTGGATCATTTGGAAAAACTGAATATCCGAGATAAGAAAAAAGAGAAGCACCTAAAGAAACTAAAGCAAAAGTTCTTAATCCTGCCTGTTTTTTTAGCAAACTTCTCTCCATTCCAATTATTCCTCCTAAAATAGCAGCTAGCACCAATCGGTAAATTATTTCTTTTAAAGGCAAAATTAAATTCATTAATTTTCTTCTATTTCATTTTTAACTAAATCGATTAATTTTTCAACTAATTTTTTTGGGTCTTGTTCCCAGATGATTTTTCCTCTCCCCCTTTGAGCTTTTTCAACAATTTCCATAAAATATTCTTCAACTCCTCCAGAACCAACGAGAACACCCATTGGCTTTTCTTCTTCAAAAGCTATTGTAAATTCATTTAAAGTCCCAATTCTTCCACAAATGAAAATTACACCATCACCCATTTTAGTTAAAAGTAAATTTCTTCCGCTATACCCCTCGCCAGTATATAAAATTGTTTGATGATAATCTGTAGGTAATTTATAAACATTAACATGTTCCTTATAACTTCTTGCAGGCGAAAGTCCAATAACAATTCCTCCATTTTCATAAGCTCCTTTGGCTACCCAGAGAG
>JAUQOT010000007.1 GCA_030550735.1 Patescibacteria group bacterium | reverse complement strand
CAACAGTTACTTCGGAAAGTTTCTTATTAGGCATAACTAAAGCAGTTGCGACAATAAGACCAGTTATTTCTTCACAAGAGTAAAGAGCTTTTTCTAATGGTGTTTCTGGAGTGAATCCTTGAAGATGATTATGTTTTCTTATAGCCTCAATTACCTCTTTTGGAAAACCTTCTTTTTCTAAAATCTCAACAGCAATTAAGGGATGTTTTTCTGGAGTTTCTTTTGTTATTTCCCAATCTAGATCGTGAAGTAATCCTGCTAATGCCCAAATTTCTTCTTTATCACTTTCACCAAATCTTCTGGCTAAATGTCTCATTAAATTTTCAACAGCTAAAAGATGTTTCTTTAAATTTTCATTCTTAATATATTTTTCAATAAGTTCTAAAGCTTTTTTTCGGTAATCCATTTAAATAATTCTTTTTAGCTAGAAAATATTGAAATTAATTTTAAATTAAAGTTTTATAAAAATTAACTAAATTTTTTGTTGAAGTTTCTTCGTGGTATTTTAAGAGCTTGAAATAATCTTTTTTTATATTTTCCTGGAGTTTTAAAAATAATTTTTTCTCTTTTTTTAATTTTATTAAGATTTTAGCAAGATTTTTGGGTTCGAATTTTTTTAGGAAAACCGCCATATTATGAGGAATTATTTCTTTATTAAGTTCATTTTCTGAGGTGATTAGAGGTAAACCAGACGCTAAAGCTTCTATTTGAACTATTCCGAAAGTTTCGATTGATGATGGAAAAATAAAAATATCAAAATTTTTAATTAATTGGGGCAAATCTCTATGCTTAATCCACCCCCAAAAAATTACTTTTTCTTTTAGATTGAGTTTTTTGACTAATTTTTCATAATATTCTCTATCTTTTCCGTCTCCTATAATATTAAGCTTAAAATCTGCTTTTAAATATTTTAAAGTTTTTATAATTACATCGATATTTTTTTCTTTAACTAATCGCGAAACAATTACAAGTTCAGTTGGTTCTTTGGTTTTTATTTTAAAATTTTCGTCGAAGAAATAATTTCTTATTGGCGGATAAATTGTTTTTGTTTTTTTATTTTTGAATTCTTTTCGAAAAAGATTTTTAAGATAATTTGAAGGAAAAATAATTGCATCAGAAAATTCAAAAAATATTTTTTGAAGAGAAGAAACAATTTTAAGTCCGGTTTTATCAAAGAAATTGCGCTTATTTGTTGTTTCAAAAATTGTTGAAAAATAAAAAACCTGCTTACTTTTTATAAATTTTTTCAAAAGTATAAGTTCAAGACCAATTAATGATGGTTCAAAAAATTGAATAATGTCAAATTTGTTTTTTATGATTAGTTCAAGAAAATTGAAGTTGATAAATAAAGGAATTTTGAAGCCAGGGACTAATTCATCGATTTTTATTCCACCTTTGTTAAGAAGAACTTTATTTTTATAAGTTAAATTGTTCTTTTCAAAATAATCATTGGAGAGATAATAAACATCTTTTCCTAATTTATTTAAACTTTCAAACCAAGAAAAAGATATAATCTGACTGCCGCCACCGTATAAATGGTAAGTATCGTAAACAAAAAGAATTTTCATTGTTTTATATTAAAATTTTTTATCATGCTTCTTATTTTAATTTTAGCTTTCTTTCTTTTTTTAACAATAATTTTATTGTTTTTTTGGATAATCGGCTTCGCTTTATTCTTGTTTTATGATTTTAAAAATAAAGTTTTTTTCGCTCCTACAGATAAAAAAATATTAATTAAATTTTTTTCAGAATTTCCCTTCGAAAGTAACAAAAAATTTTATGATTTAGGATCAGGAGATGGAAGAGTGGTTTTTTTAGCTGCCCAAAAAAATTTATTTGCTTTCGGAATAGAAAACAATCCACTTCTTTACTTTTTTTCAAAGATTAAAAAAAGATTTTTAAATATAGATAACGCATTTTTTATAAGAAAAGATTTTAGAAAAATTGATCTCAGCGATGCCGATTATATTTATCTTTATCTTCTTCCTTCAGTTCTTGAAGAATTAGAAGAAAAAATTTTTAAAGAAACAAAAAATGATTGTGTAATTATTAGCTTCTCGTTTCCTTTTTCTCGAAAAAAACCGGATGAAATTTTTTTAGAAAAAATTTTTATTTATAGAAAAAGTTAAATAATTTTTGGGTTTGTGATAAAATTAAAATTAAAATAGGCCCGGATGGCGGAATTGGTAGACGCGCTGTCTTGAGGGGGCAGTGGCGATGAGCCGTGCGGGTTCGAATCCCGCTCCGGGCAAAATGAAGATAATTTATTTTTTAAAAAATATTAAAAATATACCTCAGTTTATTCAAAAATTTATTCAGAAAAAAGTTATCAAATTGGAAAAACTTGTTTCTAAAGAAGGAGGGGGACTTTTAGAAGTTGAAATAGGTAAAACAAGAGAAATAAAAGAGAAAAAAGGGATGGTCTATAAGGTGAAACTTTTTTTCGATACACCTAAAAGGTCTTCGTTAATAGTTTTAGGTTGGGGAAAAAATATTTACCAGGCTTTTAATACAGCCTTTAAAAAATTAATTAATCTTATTAAAAAGAAAAAATAACTTATTTTTTAAGATAAAATTTTCCTCCTTGATTAAAAATTAAACCCTTTAATTCTAAATCAGTTAAAATTTTTAAAAGTTTCCCTACTTCTATTTTTAATAAAGACAAAATTTCATCGATAGTTTTCCCTCCATTTTCTAATACTTCAATTATTGTTTTTTCTTCTTTGTTTAATTCTATGGAATTTTTTATTTTCTTTAGTCCATATTTTTCTAAAATGTCATCAGGAGAAATAACAGGATAAGCTCCTTCTTGGATTAGTTTTAAACTCCCTTTATAATTTTTTTCATAAATACTTCCAGGAATAACATAAACATCTTTTCCATAGTCAGCAGCGTATTTAGCAGTAATAAGAGCTCCTGAATTTGAAGGTGCCTCAATTATTAAAATACTTTCTCCTAAAGCAGCAATAAGTCTATTTCTTAAAGGAAAATGATGAGCTAAAGGCGGTGATCCAGGAGGATATTCGCTTATTATTCCACCATTAACTTCTAAAATTTTATCAATTATTTTTTTTCGAGGATCTTTAAAAATATAATCTATCCCTGAACCAATAATGGCAAAATTTTCTTTTCGAGCTTCAATTGCCCCTTCATGGCTAGACAAATCTATTCCATAAGCTAAACCACTTATTACATATAATCCCGAAGAACTTAGTTCAAAAGAAAAATTTTTGGCTGTTTTTAATCCAATTTTTGTTGCTCTCCTTGTTCCAACAATACCTATTTTTGGTTTGTAGCTATTAATTTTTTTGTTCCCCAAAATAAAAATACCTAAAGTAAGGGTTGAAAATTTTTTAAATTCTAATGGAAAATCTTTATCTTTTCTGAGGATAATTTCAATCCCTAATTTTTCTAATTTTAAAAATTCTTTTTCCCAATCTAATTTCTTTTTAAATTCCCTCTCTAATACTTGAAAAACTTTTTTAAAAGATTTATATTTTCTATATAATTGATAAACCTTTAAATTAGGAGGTTCAAAATTTAAAGAAAGAGCTAAAAAATAAATTTTTTCTTCCATGATTCAAGAATTGTGGGTTTTTGATTTTATTGCCCTTTTTATTCTAAGAGTTGTTTTAGGAGTTTCGTTAATAAAAGAATGGAAAAACAGAAAAGATAGTATTAAAGAAAAATTTCTAAGAGTATTTTTTATAACCATTTCTTTTCTTATTATTTTAGGATACTTTTCTTCATTTACAGCTATTTTTGTTTTAGTTTATGAAATTTTGAAATTTCTTGTTTTTAAAAAAAGAGATAGCGAAATACTTTATCGAATTGTTTTGGCTTTAGTTTTAATTTTCATTGGGCCAGGAGATTTATCTTTTGATCGTTTCTTAAATGTTAGGTTTTAAAAAATATTTTTTAGTTTTGCTTTTTATTTTTGCTAATACCACCTTTGCTTACGATCTTTTAATTTCGGAAATTATGTATAATCCTGAAGGTAATGATTCTGAAAGAGAGTGGGTCGAAATTTTCAATAATTCTCAAAAAATTTTTACTATCTTTGGGGGAAAAAGGGGTTGGAGAATAAATGATGGAACAAACCATCTTTTTGAGAATATTAATCTTTCTCTCAATCCTGGAGAAATTTTATTAATTGTTCAAAATAAAAATAAATTTCTTTACGAATATCCTGATTATAAAGGAAAAATAATTGAGGCTCCTAATATGAACCTAAAAAATGAAGAGGGTGTGATTATTATTTACGATGAAAATAAAAATTTGGTAACCCAGGTAAGTTATTCAAAAAGATGTGGTGGTTATAATAATAACAAAACTATCATTTTTTATCAGGGAAATTGTTATGAAAACAAAAATTTAAAAGGAAACCCAGGAATTTATCCTGATGAATTTATTGTTTCTCAAGAGGGTAAAAATGAATCCGATAACAGTAATCTGGTTTTAACAGAAAGACAACAAATCACAGAAAAACAACAGACAGAAAGAGCAACCCCAACTATTTTAACTTCTTCTGAGATGGTTTTAGAAGAAAAGAAAGATAGTTCGGATAATAAAATCGATCAAATGGATGAATTTGATTACTCTTTTTTGGTGATCAATGAATTTTTCCCCAATCCTAAAGGTTCTGATGAAAATAAAGAGTTTATAGAAATTTTTAACGAAGGTGATAAAAATCTTATTTTAGATGGATTATATTTAAAAATTGGAAGATATAAAATAAAACTTTCTGGAGAAATAAAAGCAAAATCTTTTTTTGTAATTAATAATAATGAAAAAAATTTTTATTTAAGAAACTCAGGAGAGTCAATTGAGTTAAGAGATAAGAATGACAATTTAATTCACAAAATTAGTTATGTTGGTAAAGCCCCAGAAGATTTAAGCTTTTCAAGAGTTGAAGAAGAATGGATATGGACTTATCCAACACCAGGTAAAGATAATAATAAAGAAAATGTTTTAGATAATTTGAAAGAAAAAGAATCTCATAATAATAAAGATTTAAATGAAGAAAAACCCACTAAAAAAAGTGTTTTAGAAAACGATTTATTGGAAGCAAAATTTAAAGAAGAAAAAGATTATACTAATTTGTTTTACATTCTTGGTTCACTTACTTTTATTTTCTTTCTTGCTATGTTTTTATTTAGATTTATTAAATTTTAAAAAATCGGGGACAAGGTTTTTATATCTTTGAATAAGTTTTTCAATCGAACCATCTTTTAATTTTCGCAAAAGATTACTAATTACCTCTTCAAATTTTTTGTTATCAAACTTATAACCCCAAAGAGAAATTGAAAAAACACCATAGAAGTAACTCTCACCAATTATAATTTTTTCACTTATAAGATATTCTAGAGAGTGGTAAGTTTCTAAAGAAGCTAAACTTAAAAGCAAGTAACCAACTTCAAGCGATTTAATTTCTTTTTCAGTTAAAATTTTTTTTGATTCCTCAAAAGTTTGGAGAGTAATTTCTGTTTCTAAAATGTAAAGATTATCGTTTTGGAATGATTTATGAAAAAGGTCATGAATTAAAAGATAACCCAAGCCCCATTTTTCTAGTTCATCTTTAGATATTTCTTCTAATTCAAAATTGTTGGAAATGTATTTTATCTTTTTAATTCCATCGAGAAAAGCTTTTAATTCTTGTTCAGGAATATTTGAAAAATTAACCGGAAAATTTTTTTTGGAGACTAAATTCCTTAATTCTAGGATTTCTTTTTGAAGTAAAGTATTCATTTTTTAAACTAAGAAGGGACCCCTTTTCGGGGCCCCTTTCTTATTATTTTTTTATTTTTTAGAAATTAACTAAAAAGAAAGGAAGCCCCTTCTACAAAAGGGTCGACCTTTTGAAAAGTAATCAAACAGAAATATTTTTTGTTCATAATTTATTTCTATTTTAATTCAATTTAAGATTTATTGTCAAGTTTTTTATCCACAGCCGGAAAGATATTTTTTCAAAAGATTTTTTAAAATGTTATTGAAACTGGTCGAAATTTAAAATTTAACCGATTAGAAATTAAATGCCACAATCCCAAGATTATTACCTAGTCGATGTTTTTAATAGATATCTCTTTTCGCTTTATCCAGAAATTTTGAACGGATTAATGAAAATTATTCTTGCTGTTTTGGTTATTTTTGTTGGTTGGCTAGTTAGTTACTTATTTAAGTTGGTCGTTGAAATTTTTATTGAAAGGTTAAAATTTCAAGAATTGCTTGAAAAATCTAAATTAAGTCAATATTTTCAGGGTTTTGAATTTGAAGAGAAGGCATCAAAAATTTTAGGTGACGTTGTTTTCTGGCTTATCTTTTTAGTTTTCTTTATGTCAGCAACAGATATTTTGGGTTTAAGTGCTGTTTCCTCATTCTTAAGAGATCTTATTTATTTTATTCCTAAAGCTGTAGCTGGAATATTAATTATTTTAGGTGGTTTTATATTTGGCGATTTAGCAAAAAAATTATTAAGCGGATTTCTTAGAGGATTAGAAAAACGAAGTGCTGATTTTCTAACTTCTTTAACTAAGTTTACTATCATTATTTTTGCAACAATTACTGCTCTAAATCAGTGGGGAGTAGCTACTGAGATCATTAATACTTTAATGTTCGGTTTAGTAATCTTTTTTGGTTTAGCTGGTGGACTTGCTTTTGGTTTGGGAGGACAAGAAATAGCAAGAGAGATTTTAGAAAATTTGAGAAAAAAATTAAAATAATACTTGTTGACAAGATATATCTCTTTTGTCTATAATATAAATTGATTAGAGATGAATTTGAAGAATAATGAAGAAAAGAAAGATAAGAAAGTTTTCTATATTTTCATTTACTCAGATTGAATTAGTGCTGAGGTGATAAAAACCAAAGGTTGAATAAAAGAAATTTACAGGCTAATGGTGGATGCCTTGGGAGGAGATGGCGATGAAGGACGCGCCTAGGCTGCGATAAGCTCGGGGGAGGTGCCTAGGAACCTTTGATCCCGAGATTTCCGAATGGGGTAACCCACCTTTGGTGTAAACCAAAGGTATTTCCGTAGGTGGTCCCTACGGAAAGGCGAACCCGGGGAAGTGAAACATCTCAGTACCCGGAGGAAAAGATACCAATTGGTATTCCCTGAGTAGCGGCGAGCGAAAAGGGAAAAGCCCAAACGCTTTCTAGTTTTTATTCTAGAAAGCGGGTTGAAGGATTAAGACGTGCTCACTTAAAGAATTTGATTCTGGTGCATGGGATCAATTCTTTAAGTGGGCGGTGGAGTTATAAAATGGTTTGTTAGCCGAAGGTTCCTGGAAAGGACCGCCAAAGAGGGTGAAAGCCCCGTAGGCGAAAACAAACCATCTCCACTGTCTTAATTCCTGAGTACCCCGAGGAATGATAACCTTGGGGGAAGCTGCCGGAACCAACCGGCAAGGCTAAATACATCTCCTCACCGATAGTGAACATAGTACCGCGAGGGAAAGGTGAAAAGTAGGCCGGTGAGGCCGGTGAAATAGAACCTGAAACCATTAGCCTACAAAGAGCACAAGTTCTGCTTGATTAAATCAAGCAGAATGAGTGCGTGCCTATTGAAGAATGAGCCGGCGAGTTCTGGTGATTCGCTTGGTTAAGGCCGGTTAAGGCCGGAGCCATAGGGAAACCGAATGGTCTGAATAGGGCCATTTATGGTGGATCACCAGAGACCCGAAGCCAGGCGATCTACCCGTGGCCAGGGTGAATTCAGGCGAAAGCCTGAAGGAGGCCCGAACTCGTGGGTGTCGCAAAACCCTGAGATGAGCTGCGGGTAGGAGTGAAAAGCTTATCGCGCCTGGGAATAGCTGGTTCTCCCCGAAATAGCTTTAGGGCTAGCGGTGGAGAAAAACTAAGCGGAGGTAGAGCACTAATGAGTTGGTAAAGGGCGAAAGCTCAGCCAACTCGTTAAACTCCGAATTCCGCTTAGTATAGCTCCACCAGTCAGTCTATGGGGGATAAGCTCCATAGACAAAAGGGGAACAACCCAGATTCTCGGCTAAGGTCCCTAAATCCTGGCTAAGTAGGAAAGGAGGTACCTTTCCTAAGACAACTAGGAGGTTGGCTTAGAAGCAGCCATCCTTTAAAGAGTGCGTAACAGCTCACTAGTTGAGGAAAGGTGCGCCGAAACATGTACGGGTTTTAAGCCAGGTACCGAAGCCAGAAAGTCTTCTAGAATATTAAATTCTAGAAGACTGGTAGGGGAGCATTCCATACGCGATGAAGGTTCATCCGCGAGGAGAACTGGAGCGTATGGAAGAGAGAATGCCGGCATGAGTAACCGCAATCCCGCTGAGATGGCGGGACGCCGTAAGGGCAAGGATTCCTTGGCAATGGAAATCATCCAAGGGTTAGGCGGGACCTAAGGTGTAGCCGAAAGGCGAAGCCGATGGATAGCCGGTTAATATTCCGGCCCCACTCCAAGGATTTCGATGGGGTGACGAAGGAAAAAAGAAAAGGAGGGTTAGTGGTTACCCTTTCTCCTTGAACTAGATCCGGTAAGGTGAAAATCACCTTACCTGCCTTAAATGGCAAGGATCGATCAAGGAGAGAAGAGCTCTTTGATGAGCTCAACCTTTTCGAAGAGCCTTCCAAGAAAAGCCTCTAAGAGTTAATCCTTGGAGTGCCCGTACCGGAAAACCGACACAGGTGCCCGAGGCGAGTAGCCTAAGGCGAACGGGTGATTCCTCCTCAAGGAACTCGGCAAAAAAGCGGGCGTACGTTCGCAAGAAGCCCTGCCGTGTGATAAACACGGCCGCAGCGAAAGTTCCCCTGGCGACTGTTTATCAAAAACACAGCTCCCTGCTTAACTCGTAAGAGGATGTATAGGGGGTGACGCCTGACCGATGCCGGAAGGTTAAAGCATCAGGGTAGCTCCTAAAAGAAGATTTTTCTTCTTTTAGGAACTGCTCATGGTGCTAAGCCCCGGTCAATGTCGGCCCTAACCCTGAGGGTCCGAAGGTAGCGCAATTCCTTTCCGGGTAAGTTCCGGAGCGCATGAAAGGCGTAACGACTGGGGGACTGTCTCGAGGAGGAGCCCGGTGAAAATGCAATCCCCGTGAAGATGCGGGGTGCGGGCAACGGGACGAAAAGACCCCGGGAGCTTTACTGGACTCACTCATTGGTTTTAGCTAAAAGATGCAGAGCGTAGTGGGGAGGCTATGAAGCTCTGCTTTCGGGCAGAGTGGAGCCGTCAATGGAACACCCACCTTCTTTTAGTTAAAACCTAACTTATCTTAACCAGATAAGGACAGTGAGTGAGGGCCAGTTTCACTGGGGCGGTGGCCTCCTAAAAAGTAACGGAGGCGTCCAAAGGTTGGCTTGTCCTGGATGGAAACCAGGATGAAAGTGTAAAGGCATAAGCCAGCCTGACTGCAAGGCGGACATGCCGCGCAGAGGCGAAAGCCGGGCTTAGTGACCCGACGGCTCTTTTTGGAAAGGCCGGAGACAACGGATAAAAGTTACCCCGGGGATAACAGGCTGGTGTGGCCCGAGAGTCCACATCGACGGCCACGCTCGGCACCTCGATGTCGGCTCACCCTAGCGCGGGGCTGAAGAAGGTCCCAAGCGTCGGGCTGTTCGCCCGTTAAAAGGGTACGTGAGCTGGGTTCAGACCGTCGTGAGACAGGTCGGTCTATATCTGTTGCCCGCGTTTGGAAACCTGAGGGTAGCTGGCCCTAGTACGAGAGGACCGGGCTGGGGCAACCTCTGGTGTACCGGTTGTTCCTCCAGGAGCATAGCCGGGTAGCTATGTTGCCAAGGGATAAGCGCTGAAAGCATCTAAGCGCGAAGCCCAACCCAAGATTAGGTTTCCTTGAGCTCCCAGGAAGATCACCTGGTTGATAGGCCCCTACTGGAAGCTCGGTAACGGGTTGAGGTTAGGGGTACTAATGAGCGAATCTTTTATTCAACCTTTAGTTTTTATCACCTCAGCAGTAATTCATCCCCGGGTGGCCGTATGTCCTTACTGGAACCACCTCTTATATTCCAAACAGTCAGGTGAAACGGTAAGGAGCCGATGGTAGTGCCTATTTTAGGCGCGAGAGTAGGTGCTGCCCGGGGTTTTTTAGTTTAAAATTTTTTTAATGAATGAAAGATTAAAGAAACAAATTTTTTATTTTTTGATTTTTCTTTCACCAGTGCTTATTTTTGGTGGAGTTTATTTATATAAATTTTTTAAGCCAACCCCTACTTGTTTTGATAAGATAAGAAACCAAGGAGAATTAGATGTTGATTGTGGAGGTCCTTGCCCGCCATGTGAAATAAAAAACCTTCAGCCAATTATTAAATATCCTGTTAGAGATATTCTTTACCCCGATGGTTCTTATGATTTTTATTTCAAGGTATTTAATCCTAATGAAAATTGGGGTTTAAAAGAGATTGGTTATTCATTAATTTTTTACAACGAGGAAAATAAAATCATTTATCAAACAGAAAAATTTAAAACTTTTTTAAATCCTAAAGAAGCAAAAATTTTAACTTTTCAAAATTTAAAACCACCAAATTTTTTTAAAGTTGAAGCAAATTTAGAAATCAATGATTTTAATTGGATTCAAACAAAACCTATTAATTTAGATTTAATTTCTTATTCACCGAAAATTTTTGAAAATAATCTAGGTTTAACCTCACTGAAATTTGATGTTTATAATAGAAGTTCTTTTGATTTTTCTAATGTTGAAGCTATAATTATTTTGTACGATTCTTTTAAACAACCAACCGGTTTAACAAAAATTAATTTTTCAATAAAAAGTGAAGAAGTAAAAACTCTTGAAGTAAATTTTCCTTTTAAATTAACTGGTTATTCAGTAGAGATTTTTTTTCAAACTAGCCAATGAAAAAAAGAATTTTAACAGGAATCAAACCAACAGGAAAAATTCATTTGGGAAATTATTTAGGAATGGTAAGACAAATTTTAGATTTTCAAGATAAATATGAAACTTATTTAATGATTGCCAATCTTCATGCCCAAACAGTTCCTTATGATCCTAATGAATTAAAAAAAGAAACTTTCGAACTTGTTGCTTCACTTTTAGCTTTAGGTATTGATCCCCAGAAAACAATTATTTTTCTTCAGTCAGACAATCCTTATCATTCTTATCTTAGTTGGATTTTAGGATGTTTAACTTATCTTGGTGAACTTCAAAGAATGCATGAATTTAAAGAACAATCAGAAAGATATAAGAAAGAAGGAGTTGGTTTGGGAATTTTAATGTACCCCGTTTTAATGGCTGCCGACATTTTGCTTTATAATGCTGATCTTGTTCCTGTTGGTGAAGACCAAAAACAACATTTGGAATTAACAAGAGAAATTGCTCGAAGATTTAATAAGAAATTTGGAAAAATTTTCAAAATACCTGAAGCAATTATTCCTCAAGAAACCCATAAAATTATGAGTCTTGATAATCCTTTAAAAAAGATGTCTAAATCTCTTCCTAATGGTTGTCTTGAGATTTTTGCTGACAAAAAAGAAATTGAAGAAAAAATTTTAAAAGCTGTTACTGATTCTGGAAATGAAATAAAATATGACCCTATAAATAAACCGGGAATTAGTAATCTTATGATTATTTACAAATATCTTACAGGTAAATCTTTGGTTGAAATTGAAGAAGAGTTTAAGAATATATCTTATTACGATTTTAAAAAGGAAATTGTTGATGCTTTTTTTAAGAAATTTGAACAAGCAAGAAAATTAAAAAATAAGATAAAACGAAAAGATATTATAAGAATTTTAGAAAAAAATAAAGAAAAGGTTACTAGAGAATCAGAAAAAATTTTTAATTTAGTCTTAAAGCGGACAGGTTTAAAAATTTAATTGACTTCTAATAATTTTTTGTTTAAAATTAATTTAATTAAGCCGAAGAAAAGAGGGGCCGTTAAGGCTTAAATCCGAAGAGGACCCTCTCGAGGCAAAAATGAGAAAAAAGAAAGATAAAAAGCAATTATTAACCAATTTGATTGAGAAATTTAATAAATCAAAAGGTTATGTTCTTTTTAGTCTTCTTGGTTTAGAAGCCTCTTTAATAAATAGTTTTAGACTTAAATCAAAAGAAAACCAAAGTTTATTAGAGGTTCCTAAAAAAACTCTTCTCTATAAAGCTAATCCTAATTTCCCCTTCGAGGATAACGAACTAAAAGAACCATTTGCTATTCTTTGGTGTTTTGATGAAGAATTAAGAGGAATTAAGATTTTTAAAGATTTTAAAGAGGAAACTGAAATAAAAATAATTGGTGGTGTTTTTTTTGAAAATAAATTTAAACCAGAAGAAGTTTGGGAGATAATTAATCTTCCGGAAAAGAAAGTTTTAGAAGCAAAGCTTTTGAGTGTTTTGTCTTTTCCTTATCTTAGACTTCAATTTGCGTTAAATTCTCCAACAAAAAAATTAATTTTTGTTTTGTCGGCAATTAAAAAATAATAGCAAATTAAAATGTCCGAAAAAATTAAACAAATTGTTCAAATGATTGAAAACTTAACAGTCGTTGAATTAAATGAGCTTATTAAAACCCTTGAAGAAAAATTTGGTGTTTCTGCAAGTCAATTTGTAGCTCAGGTTCCTGTTTCATCTCAACAAGCACCATCTGAAACTAAAGAAGAAGGAAAAGTAAGTATTGTTCTTGTTGATTCTGGAAGCAATAAAATTAATGTTATAAAAGTTTTAAGAGAAATCAATCCTAATTTGGCTCTTAAAGATGCTAAAGATATGGTTGATAACCCACCCCAAACAATTGCCCAAGATGTTGAAAGATTAAAAGCTGAAGAAATAAAAAAGAAATTAGAACAAGCAGGCGCTAAGGTTGAGTTTAAGTAAATTAATTTTCTGGTGGTATTACTTCTAAAACAGCATGAAGATGAGCCCCTGTAGAATAACAAGGACAACCTGGTCCTAAGGAAGTGCAAGAAGATGGACAAAACTCAATATTTCCTCCTTTAGTTGGACAATACAAATATCTTGAAGCTTCGTTTAAAATAGTAAAACCACAATCTAGAAGAGAATTTAAAAGGCTTTGATAATTTCCATCTAAAGGAACAACATCGATAGCTAAACCAATGTTATGACCAACATCTTTACTTGCTTGACTAATACCTTGAGTAATTTTTATTTTATTTAGGGAATATTTTGGATCAACACAATGTTGCAGTTTTTCATAAACAATTTCGGTTATAGGAACTATCTCCCCAGTTGGATTGGTATAATTTACAGGATTTCTCAACCTTGGATCATCTTCGCTTATTTGTAAACGTTTAGTTGTATCTGTATAGCATAAATATTTATAAAGAGAACTATTAGGATCCCTATTAAGCCAATAATATCTACCAGAAGGGGTTGTGTTTACTAAATTTTGTTGATCAAAAACAATTCCTTCAAATTCAATCGATAGTGTTCGAGCTCTTTCAATTCTTGGAAATACCCACTTAACTCGAAAAATATTAGGATTAATCATATTTAAAACCGAAGGTAAGATAAAAGCAACTAAAATAGCCCCAATTGCATTAATAATCTTATTTTTTCCACTTTCTTGTTTAGTAACTGAAGCAGCTGAGAACAAATACTCTAAAGCTCCATAAACTCCATACATAAAAGCTAAAACAACTAAAAGAGTAAGAAGAAGATTATAGATCATCTGAAAACAAGACCCAATATCTGAACAAGTTATTAGTTCTCTAACGAAGTTTGGCATTATTTCAAATTTTAAACTAAAATTAAGCTAAAAGCCCCGGTAGCTCAACAGGAAGAGCGCGAGGCTTCGGACCTCGAGGTTGGGGGTTCGACTCCCTCCCGGGGCATAAAAAATTTGTTTTACAATTTTCTTCTTTTGAATTTTTCCCATAAATAAATAAACCAGTATTTAAAAGAAAATTTATAATCCATTGTAGGTAAAAGTTTTATTAGATTTCCACCAAATCCTTTTTTAAATTTAGTTAAGCCATACCACGGATGGTCAGATGTCTCTTTTCTAGCTATTCCCCAAAAATTATAAAACTTACAACCCCTAAGTTTGCTTTCTTGGATAATCTCCCATTGAAGCTTATAATTAAGAGGTTCTTTAATTGGATAAGAAGCAGAATGATGATAAAAAGCTGAGTTATGAGAGAAAATTATTAAGGCTCCAGCTAAGTATTTGTTTTCAACTTTTCCTAAAAAAAGAAGAGCTTTATTTTCTTTAGCATAAATTTCATATTCATTTTTTATGAATTCTTTTGAATAAGGAACAAAATTTTTTCTTTTAGCTAAATCTTGATAAATCTCCCAAAAAATTTCAAACTTCTCTAAACTATTTGTTTTTTCTATTTCCAAAAAAGGTTTTTTTAATGAAGCTAAAACTTGTTTTCGATGATTTTTTTCCATTTCTTTTAACATTTCTTCATCGCTTTTGATTTCCTTTATCCAAAAATTTTCTGTTACTGCATAAGTAGGAGCTAATTTAAAATTTAATTTTTCGAAAAAGATTTCTTTTTCGGTCTCGGTTTCAATAGGATTTATTCTTAAAAAGTCATATTTTTCGTGATAATTATTTGCTTTTAAAAATTCCAAAATTCCTTGGAGTCCATCATAAAAAAACTCGTTTTTAATAACCGGTCCATGATGAACAACAAGTCCGCTACCTCTTTTTCCTTTATAGCCAATAAGCTGGCAAACACCAATAAGTTCGTTATTTTTAAAAATTCCTAATCTTAAAACTTCTCGATTTAATCTTTTCTCAATTTCCCCATATTCAAAATCCTGAAGAAAACTTAAATAGTTTATTTCATCAAGAAAATTATTCCATCTTTTTCTATCTTCAAAAAAATCAACTCTTATTTCCATTAGTCAAGAAACTTTTTTAAATCTTCTAAAATAAGATGCGCTTCTTCTACTTTAATTAAGGTTGGTAAATTAAAGACAATTTTAGTTAACTCTTCAGCATAAGGACACAAACCTTTTTGATACCCAAAGATTTCTAAATTGTTAGATGCTGGAGCAAGAACAGAAGTGTACCAATCACCTAAATAAATTTTCTTTTTCTGAAAATAATCTAAAATTTGATTTCTTTTTTCGGAAAAAACAGGAAAACGAAGAAAAATCGGCTCACTTGGTTCGTTAATTTCAAAATTTTTTAGATTAGCTTGAAGGTAAATTGAAGCAATTTTTATCCTCTGCTCATTAAATTTTTCCAATTTTTTTAATTGGTTTTCTAATAAGACAAAAAGTTCAAAAGGAAATTTCAAAAGGTAATTTTTAGGTCTTAGCCCGATTTTTTCTTCTTTTTTAATCATTTCTGGTGTTAATCCTAATTCTCTTAAAAATTTAAGTATTCTTTTAGTAATTTCATACCTATAATATTTTTTTCCGTAAATCAAAATTAAAGTACCAAAAATCAATCTTTTAATTTCTAATTTTCCCATTTCTTCTATCTTTTGGTATTCTTTTAAAAACTCATCTTTGAAAATAGGATTATTAATTATCAAAGCACCACCAATAATACTTGAAACAACTTTATTTCGATTAAAACTTAAAAGAGCAAAATCGCCAAAATTTCCTAAATAATTATCTTTATATTTTGCTCCTAAAGAATGAGTTAAATTTTCGATAACAAAAACATTTTTCTTTCTTGCAATTTCTAAAATTTCTTCAATTTTTGCTGGAATACCAAATGTATTCTGAATTATTAAAGCTAAAGTATCTGAATTTAGCTTATTTTTTAGATCGTCTAAATTTAAATTAAAACTTTTATCTATATCAACAAAAACAGGTTGAAGATTGGCAAATTTAATTGCATTAGGAACAACTAAACAGGAAAAAGCTTGGGTAATTACTGATCTTCTTTCAGAAAATTTTTTTAGATTGGTTAAAAGAAAAGTCAAAGCACCTCGAGCTGAGTTAAAAAACAAAATCTCTTTATTAGGAAAATAATTTTCTAAAATTTTTATTACTCTTTTTTTCGATAATAAATCTTGATAGCCAAAAGCTATTTTTTTTATTAACTCAAGATCGTCTTTCTCAAAATTTGGAACTAAATCAATGTTAATCATATGTTTTCAAAAAATCTTTAACGGTTTCAGGAAAGCGATTAAAAATCCAGATACCTATTTTTTTATATTTTAATCCCTCTAAATATTTTTTTAATTCCTCATCTTTCTTAACCAAGATAGCTTTTTCTTTTAATTTTTCTTTAAAAAATTCATAATAATTATCCGAAGTAAAAATAATAATATCAAAAACTTCCATCTTTTTAGCTATTTCGCTATATATTTTTTTTGTTTCTTTTCCTAATTCTAAAAGACCGTTAAAAATTACTATTTTGAAATCAAAATTTAAGGTTTCAAAAAAATTCATTCCTTCAATTACTCCTTTAGGATTAGCATTATAAGAATCATCAAAGATATATAAATTATTTTTTACTTTTAATTTTAAAAATCCATCAGGAAGTTCAATTTCAGAAACAAAATTTTTTAACTCATTAGGATCAAAAAGATTTTCTTCTAAAAGAAATGCTAAAACTCCAACAAGGTTTTCAATCTGTTGAGGAAAAATTATTTTTGTTTGAAATTCTATTTTTTTATCTTTGGTTATGAGTTCAAACGATGCCTTGCTAATGTCACTTGTTAATATCTGATAATTATAATCTCCTCCTTTTCCGTAAGTAACAATTTTTATTTCTCTTTTTGTTTTTTTGATTGTTTCAAAAAGCTTGTTGAAATATTCATGACTTGAATTAAGAAAAATAACCCCCTTTTCCATATAAATCAAAGCTTCCGTTCCTTCAGCTTTGATCACGTTTTCAATTTTTTCTCCAAAAAGAAAATAATGCTGCTTACTAATTCCCGTAATAAATAAATAATCCGGAACAATTGCTTTAGTCGTCCATTTTATATTTCCTAAAAAATATGATCCTAATTCAACAACTAAAAAATCAAAATTTTCTAAATCTTGCTTTAAAAGAAATTTTAAAATTGCATATTCATGGTTAATTCGAGGTGGCAAACTAAGAACTCTAAATTTTCTTTTTAATAATTGAACAAGAAATTCTTTTGTAGTTGATTTTCCATAACTTCCAACGATAACAATTTTTTTAATATTTGTTTTTTTAATCTTATTTTTTAATAAATTTCTTAAAAAGATTAGATAGGGTCGAACAATAATTTCAAAAATTAAAATTGCTAACCCAAATAAAAAAAGTTGAGAAATAAATAAAGAAAGAAAAAGAAAAGTAGTTAGGTTTGATGATAGAAAAATGATAAAGAAATTTATTAAAAGAAAAATAATTAAAAGAAGAAAAGCTTTTGGGGTAATCGGTATTTTTTTAAAAAAACTTAAACGTTTATAAAAGAGAAAACCATTAAAAGAAACTAGAAAAATAATTGTTAAAGGGAAAGGAAGATGGATTGTAGGTAAAAAAATAGATAGTATTAATAAGAAAATTAAAAAAAACTCTTTTTTGTTGAAGATAAATCTTTTACCTGTAGGTAAATAAAAATCAGCTAAAACTCTATTAAAAAGCCAATTTTTAATTCTGAAATAATTAAAAACTATTATACCGTTTATTAAAAAGATAATACCTGTTAAAAATAAACTTTCAATTATTTTCATTTTCTCTAATTATCCTATTTATTAACTCGCTAAAAAATTTAGGATTTTCTTTGTGAAAACTATGTCCGCCATCGAAAATGATTAAATCTGAATCTTTAATTAAACTTCTTAAAAGATATCCATGTTTAAGGGGTGTTAATCTATCTTTTTTCCCCCAAAGAAGATATGTTTTTGTTTTTAACATTTTTGCTTCTTCTCTTAAATCCTTTTGAATATTTTTAAATGTTTCTTTTAAAAAATCATAAGCTAAAAAATAATCGTAACTTCCTACAAAAAAACGATAAAAAGCTTTTTTTAAGAGAAACAAAAATTTTTGGGGAATTATTTTTTCTATTGGTTTTAAAATTTTTACAAAAAAATAAATAATTTTTGTTTTTAAATTTTTTTCTCTAATAATAGCCGGATTATAAAGAATCAAAGCTTTAATTTTTTGAGGATGACTAAGAGCGTAAAGCAGAGCTACTGCTCCACCAAAGGAATGACCGAGAAGATAAAAATTTTTAAAATTTTTTTTATTTATCTCATCCTCAACTTTTTTTTCTAAAAATTTTAAATAATCTTCAAGGGTATATGGTTTTTCAAGAGGAATATCTCCAAATCCCGGTAAATCAAAAAGCACCGGCTCAATATTTTTATCTAGATATTCTAAAATTGGTTCAAAAGATTTACTCGAACTTCGCCAACCATGAAGAATTATTAAAACATTTTTCATCCTATTATAATTTTCTTATGAAACTTGATGATTTAGAAATCTCCTTGAAGGAAATAAAAAGACTAAGTAAAAAAGTTGTTTTTAAATTGGAGAAAAGAGGAATTAAAAACTTGAAAGACCTATTTTTTTATTTTCCTTATAAATATCACGATTTTACAAAAATTAAAAAAATTAAAGACTTAAAAATCAATGAACCCTCTCTTATTTCTGGTAAGATTACAAATTTAAAAATTTTCCGCTCTCCTCAAGGAAAAATGTTTATCTTACAGGGGATAATTTCTGATGAAACGGGAAGCATAAAAATAATTTGGTTTAATCAACCATATCTCTTTAAAGAGTTAAAAGATGAACCAGAAATAATTGCTTATGGAAAATTAAGTTTAACCCAGGGAAATCTTAATTTTCAACCACAAAAATTTTCCCGTTTAGATAAAAAGAAAAGTATTTTAGGTAAAATCGTCCCGGTTTACAAAAAGATCGAAGGATTAAGGAGTTCATATTTGGAGAAAATTATTTTATCTTTTTTGAAAGAATATGAAATTGAAAACCTTGAAGATCCTCTTCCTGAATTTATAAAAGAAAAATTTAAATTTCCTTCTTTAGGTGAGTCTATTTTTTATTTACACCAACCCCCAAATTATGAAGTTTTAAAAAGAGCTCAAGAAAGAATAATTTTTGAAGAAATGTTTTATCTTCAACTTGCTCTTTTACACGAGAAAATGAATTTGTCAAAAGAGAAAGCAATTATTATTAAAAAAAATGAAAATTTAATTAAAGAATTTATGGCCCAATTTAATTTTGATTTAACTCCGGGACAAAAAAGGGTTCTTGATGAAATTTTTAGTGATTTGTCTCAAGGAATTCCTATGAATAGGCTTCTTCAGGGAGAAACAGGTTCAGGAAAAACTTTGATTGCTGAAATTTTATCTCTTCATTTTTTAAAAGAAGGTTACCAAGTTGTTTTTATGGCTCCAACTGAAATTTTAGCTCTTCAACATTTTCAAAGAATGCTTCAGCACTTTTCTCGGTATGATTTCGGTTTAGGACTTTTAACTTCAGGAAACATTTATTATGGTTTAAAAGGATTTCGTTCTAATAAATCTATTTACGAAATCTTGAGACTCTTAGCTCAAAACAAAATTAATTTTTTAATCGGCACTCACGCGTTAATTGAAAATGAACTTACTTTTGCAAAATTAGGTTTGATTATTATTGATGAACAACAAAGGTTTGGTATTAATCAACGAAAAAAACTTTTAGAAAATACAAACCAAGATTTTTTACCTCATTTTCTTTCAATGACAGCTACACCAATTCCACGAACTTTAGCTTTAGCTTTATATGGAGACCTGAGTTTTTCTTTTTTGGAAGATAAACCATTTGGGACGAAACCTGTTAAAACTTTTATTATTTTTGATAAAAAGAAAGAAGAAATTATGTGGAAATTAGTTAGAAAAGAAATAAAAGAGAACCACCAAGTTTTTATTATTTGTCCAAGAATTGAAGAAAAAGACGATGAAATTGCTTCAGTAAAAAAAGAATTTGAAGAAATTAAAAAAATTTTTCCTGAAAATATAATCGGCCTTCTTCATGGAAAAATGAACTCCTTCGAAAAAGAAATGATTCTTAAAAAAATGCAGAAAGGTGAAATAAAAATTTTAGTTGCTTCTTCAGTTGTTGAAGTTGGTATTGATTTACCTCTTGCAACAATTATGATTATTAAATCTCCTGAAAATTTTGGTTTGTCACAACTCTATCAACTTCGAGGAAGAATTGGAAGAAGCATTCACCAAGGTTATTGTTTTCTTTTACCTCAGAAGTTAACTCCAAAAGCAAAACAAAGATTGGTTTACTTTTTAAAAGCTAAATCAGCTTTGGAACTTTCTGAGTATGATTTAAAAGTAAGAGGCGCGGGTGAATTTTTTGGTATTAAACAATCGGGTATTCCTGATCTTGTTATGAAACACCTTGTTAATACCGAAATTATTATTAAAGCTAAAAAAATATCTGAAGAAATAATAGACAATTTAGAACATTTCCCCCAGTTAAAAAAAGAAGTTTTAAAAAGAAGAAAAATTCTGCTCAATTTAGCCTAATTTATCCACAAACTCTTGTTTTTTTAATTTTATTTTGGTTTATAATTATTTTTACATGTTGATAAAATTTAACAAGAATTCCACAAAAATCTTGACTTTTTTGAAGTTTGAAGGTATAAAATTTAATTAAATAAAAGGTCGTTAATTAAAAATTTTTCTTAAATTAAAAATTAAAATTCCTCCTTCGTTCTTGGAAAAATTAATGAAGAACGAAAGAGGAATAAGAAATTAATTAAAACCAATGAGTAAAAAATTTCTTTTATTAGGTCTAATCTTATCACTTTCTCTTTTTGTCGGAGCTTTCTCTTTTGCTCAAGAATCCTGTAATCCTGATGCTTTAGTTCCAGTTAGATATGGTCAAAGAGGATCTGCTGTAAGAAATGCTCAGCTTTGTTTAATGGAAGCAGGTTATGATATTCCTGCTGGAGCAACTGGTTATTATGGTTCTCAAACAAAAGCAGCTGTTAGAGCTTTTTATGCTGGTTGGTATGGAGATTGGCATGGAAATAATCTTGGACCAAGAGGTGTTCAGGAGCTCAGAAATATGTTAGCCGGAGCTCCTTCAACTGAAGAAGAAGTTTCTCAACCATCTCAACCATCTCAGCCATCTCAGCAAGATCAAACAGCTGCTATTGTTGCTGCTGTTTTAGCTGCTCTTCAGCAAATGGGAATTCTTCCTTCAACAACAACTCAGCAGCAAGCT
>JAUQOT010000027.1 GCA_030550735.1 Patescibacteria group bacterium | reverse complement strand
TACACCGAATTTCAAACAGAAACTCAAAAAAACTGGCTTATATTTTTAACAGCTGTTCCTAAAACATATTTTCAGAGATACGAAAATTTATCAAATTTAGCTAATTTAAAAAGTATCGGTTATAGCGTTGAATATTTTAATTTAGAACCTTTTTTTACTCTCAAAAAGGGTGATTTTATTTGTTTAGATCTAGGGCATTCTTATTCGCTTTTACTTTTAATTAGAAACGGAAAAGTAATTTATGGAACAAAACTAACTTTAAGGGGTTATGACTATTTAGATGGAATTTCCAACATAACAAAACTTACAGAAGAAAAGGTTATTGAATTTATTCAAAAAAGAGGTTTTAATTTTAATCCAGAAGAAAGAGATTTAGTTAATTTGGCTGAAAATTATTTAAATAATTTAATTAAAAATATAGAGGGAGAAATTGACAAAGTTGTTAATAAATTTTTAATTTATCCGAGTATGGTTTATTTAACTGGAGGATTAACAACTTTAAGTGGTTTTAAAGAAAGATTTTCAAGAAAATTTAGCAAATATCCTTTTGATATTTTAGATATAACAGAACATGTAAAAGGAGAGAAATTTTTAGCTCTCAAAGAAAAATCTACTCTCTTTTCTCAAGCTTTAGGAGTTGTTTTTAGAAAAATCCTGAGTTAAAATTTTTTTAATGGATAAAACAAAAATCAGCGAAATTATACCTATAGGAATAGTTCTTCCTTTACTTATTATTTTAGGAGTTGAGTTTTTAATATCTTATGGTTTAGAATTTTATAATTCAAGGCAAATAGCAGTTATAGAAGAAAAAAAGTCTTTTTTAAATTCTAAAGAGAATGAAATTTTAAATAAATTAAAAAATAACGAGGGGTATTTTCTTTTTTCTCAATATGCTAATATTTCTAAACTTGCTAAAGAAAGGTTTTCTTTTAATTTACTTTTGGATAAATTTAATGCGTTAATGCCTAAATTTCTAATAATTCAAAATTTTGGTTATGATAGTGAAAATAATCTTATTAGTTTAGATTTAAAAACAAAAACATGGGATGATTATTTAAAATTAATTACCTATCTAAAAAATAATGAGTATTTTGCAATCGAAAAAGCAAATGATCCTAAGTTTAATGAAAAAGAAGGAGTGGTAGAATTTCAATTAACGTTAAAATTAAAAAATAAATTTTTCCAAAAACAATGAGAATTTTTATTAATTTAATTCCGGTTATCTTGCTTTCATTAATTGCTTATTTCTTTTTTAAAAATATCATCCCAGTTTATAATCAAACAATTTCATTGGCTAAAGAAATTAATCGTTTACAAAATCAAGAAAAAGATTTGCTTGAAATAGAAAGAATAGTTAATGAGCTTTCAAAACAAAGTAATGTTTCTAAACTCATTCCTTATAAAGAAACACTGGAAACTTGGTTACCCCGAGAGCCAAAAACAGAGGAGGTTTTAGCTTATTTAATAAATGGTTATAAAATTTTAAATTTAGGAACTTTTCCAGGAGTTAATTTTAATTTAAGCAGCGAAGAAAAATATCTTGTTTCTAATTATATTTTGCCAATTTCACCAATTAAATTTAGAATCGATTTCAAAGAAATAGATTTTACTAAAATTCAAGAACTAATTTCTTATTTAGAAAGGTCAGGAAGATTTTTAAAAATTAAGAAAGCTAATTTTAATTTAAATGAAAATGGAAGTGTTAATTCTTCTTTAGAAGTCGAAAGTTATTATCTCATTTTGTTTCCTAAAAAACAAAATGAATAAAACAAATTTAATTACAACGATTATTTTTGGCTTAGTGTTTATTTTTGGTTTTTTTCTTTTAATCTTTTGGAAAATTGGTGTTTTTAAAGAAAGTTATAAACCATCGGAACTTCTTGAAAAAATTCAAAATCAATTAGATTTTATAAAAAATTATAATTTAAAAGAATCGGAAAGTGTTTTACAAAACTTAAGCATTGAGAGGGTTTCTTTGCCACAAATTCAAAACGAAGAAATCGGGAGAAGTTTTTTATTTGATAATCCTAAATGAAAGAAGAAATTTTAATTAAAGAATTAAAAGAAAAATATCCTAAAATTGAAGATTGGCTTTTAGAAGCAAAAATATCAGGTTTAGGTTTTGAAGAATATTTTTATAGCAAAAATTTAATTCCTTCAAGGGAAATTTTAGAAATCAAACAAAAAATATATAATCTTCCGATAAAAACTTTTGAAATTGATGAAGTTATTCCTTTAGAAATAATTAATAAAATTCCTGAAAAAACTGCTCTAAATTATAAAATTTTAGCTTTTGATTTTAAACAAGATATTCTTTATCTAGGCGTAGTTGATCCGGATATTCCCCAACTTCAAGAAAAAGTAATTGATGTTTTAAAACATAATTTAAAACTTCAAGATGTTAAATTATTTTTAATCTCGATTCAAGATTTTTATGTCCACCTTGAAGACTATCATAATTTCGATGAAGAACTCAAAAAATTAACTATTGATTTTCGAAGCCAAAGAGGAAGAAAAACAGAAGAAAAAGAAACTTTTGCTATTGGTCAAGAAGTAATTGGTGGTGAAGAGGGGCCGATTATTAAAATGTTTGAAATAATGATAAGAAAAGCAGTAGCTTTGAGAGCTTCTGATATCCATGTTGAACCCTTACCCGATAAATTAAGAATAAGATTTAGACTCTTTGGTGATCTAAAAACAATGGTTCTTTTACCTAAAGATATTCATCAGCCTCTCATTAATAGAATAAAAATTTTAACCAACCTAAGACTCGACGAACAAAGAATTCCTCAAGATGCAAGATTTAGAGCAACTGTTCAAGGAAGAGAAATTGATTTTCGTGTTGGAATTTTTCCAACAATAAATGGCGAAAAAGCGGCAATTAGAATTTTGGATCCAGTAATTGGTTTAAAGAAAATTCAAGACTTAGGTTTAAATGATTATCATTATGAAATAATTAAAAGAAACATAAAAAGATCTTTTGGTTTAATTTTAGTAACTGGTCCAACGGGTTCTGGTAAAACAACAACCTTAAATGCTTTACTTCAAGAAATTAATAGAGAAGAAATAAATATTGTAAGTTTAGAAGACCCAGTTGAATATAAAATTACCGGAGTTAATCAATCCCAAGTAAGACCTGAAATAGGTTATTCCTTTGCCAATGGTTTAAGAGAAATTTTAAGACAGGATCCTGATGTTATTTTAGTTGGTGAAATAAGAGATGAAGAAACAGCTGAACTTGTAACTCATGCGGCTTTAACGGGACACCTTGTTCTTTCAACTCTTCATACCAACACAAGCTTAGGAGCTATTCCAAGACTTATGGATATGGGGGTAAAACCTTATTTTATACCTTCAATGCTTAATTTAGTAATTGCTCAAAGATTAGTTAGACAAATATGCCCCAATTGTAAAGAAGAAATTGAGGTACCGGAGGAGTTAAAGGGAGAAATTGAAAAAGTTTTAAAAGATGCACCGCAAAAATTTAAAAATCTTACAGTTAAAGCTTTTCGCGGTAAGGGTTGTGAAAAATGTAAGTTCAGAGGTTATATCGGAAGAATAGGAATATTCGAAATGTTTGAAATGACAAAAGAAATTGCTCAAGCAATAGGCAAAGGATTAACTGAAGCAGAAATGTTTGAGCTTGTTAAAAAACAAGATTTTATTTCAATGAGACTGGATGGTATAATAAAAGCAACAGAGGGTCGAGTTTTTATTGATGAAGTTTTTAAAGTTACTTAATGCATCCAAAACTAAAAGAAATTTTTGAATTTATTATCGAACAAGGTGCTTCTGATCTTCACATTTTACCTGCAAGTTTTCCTATTATGAGAAAAGATGGGGAGTTATATCCTCTTACTCATTATGATGTTTTAACAAATCAAGATACAGAAAAACTTCTTTTTTCACTCATCGATGAAGATTTAATTGAAAGATTAAAAAAACAAAAGGATATTGATTTTAGTTTTTTTCTTAATGAAACGTATAGATTTAGAGCTAATATTTATCTTCAGTTTAATGGTTGGGCTGGAGCTTTTCGTTTGATTCCTAATGAAATCAAAAGCATTGAAGAACTTAACTTACCACCAATAATTTATGAATTTATTGAAAGAAGGCAAGGTTTGATTTTAGTAACTGGACCAGCTGGGATGGGAAAATCAACAACTTTAGCAGCAATTATTGATGCAATTAATCACGATCGTCAAGCTCATATTATAACTATCGAAGAACCGATTGAATACGTATTTACTCCAGATAAATCTGTCATTTCTCAAAGAGAAATTCCAACTCACTCGCCGACATGGTACCGAGCTTTAAAAGCTGCCTTAAGAGAAGATCCTGATGTTATTATGATAGGTGAATTAAGAGATGCTCTTTCTATTTCTATCGCTTTAACTGCTGCGGAAACAGGACACTTGGTCTTAGGCACCTTGCATACAAATTCTGCTTCTCAATCAATTGATAGAATTATTGATGTTCTTCCCGAATCACAAAAAAATCAAGCTCGACTTCAATTAGCTTCAACTTTAATTGGTATTATATCGCAAAGATTAGTTCCAAGAATTCAAGGAGGTAGGATTCCCGCTTGTGAAGTTTTAATTGCTAATAATGCGGTAAGAAATCTTATAAGAGAAAATAAGGTTTATCAAATTGATAGTGTCATTGATACTCATCTTCAAGAGGGAATGATTTCTTTAGATCGTTC
>JAUQOT010000006.1:6793-21879 GCA_030550735.1 Patescibacteria group bacterium | reverse complement strand
AGTTTCTCAACCATCTCAACCATCTCAGCCATCTCAGCAAGATCAAACAGCTGCTATTGTTGCTGCTGTTTTAGCTGCTCTTCAGCAAATGGGAATTCTTCCTTCAACAACAACTCAGCAGCAAGCTGGTGAAGAAGGATTCTTAACTGCTGAAAAAGATCCTTCAGTTGGAGTTGTTACTGTAAGAGAGGGAGAAACAGGCCGCGTTGCTGGTATAAGATTTAGAGCTGACAATGGAGCAGTAAGCGTTAAATCCTTGTTCCTTCGCTGGACAGGCTCAGTAGCTCCTTATAGGGTTATTTCTGCTTTAGCTCTTAAAGATTCTGCTGGTAATGTTCTTTATCAAACCAATGTCACTAATTCAACATTCCTTCAAGATTCTTCATTAAATTACTATTTGCCGGTTTCTGGTCTTAATGTTAATGTTCCTAAAAATGGCTATGCTTCAGTCTTTGTTGAAGTAACTGTTGTTGGTACTTTACCAAGTGGAGTAACAAGCGCTGGCTTTTCTGTTAATGCAAATGATGTTCGAGGTGTTGATGGGGCTGGAGTTAATAGATTCGCTCCTTCGTCTGTTTTGTCTTGGAACTTTAACCTTCAACCGGCTTTAGCTGGCTCTGCTTACTTTGTTGGTGCAGTAAATCCTAATACTCCACGAGAAGGTTACGTAGTTGCTTCTGATGTTAATAATAAAAACATTTATGGAGCTAGAGTAATGACCTTTGATTTAACTGCTAAGAATGATAATCTAAGACTTACTCAAATTACTGGTTATGTTACTGGTACAGCTCAAGTTACAGCTGTTTCCTTAAGACAAGGAAACACAGTTTTAGATCAGCAAACACCAACTAGTAGTGGTGCCTTTACCTTCAATCTTGTTCCAAGCAACTTTGTTGTTAATAGAGATCAAACAGTTTCTTTTGATGTCTTAGTTGATTTAGCTAATGCTTCTTCAACTTCAGTTGCTACAGTTACTGTAACTATTGCTACTACTACTGGTCAAAATTCTCTTGGTGATCCTGTTAGTAAATATGTTAACCTTACATCTAATATGATGCATTGGGTACTTGTTGGTCCTCAATTTAGTGTAGCTGAAAAATCAGTTTCTGTTACTAAGGATACAGGTAATAACACTACAACTGTTTCAAGTGTAGTTTTTAAAGTAAAAGTTAAAGCTCTTAATGGAACTGTCTATGTTCCAACAGCAAATGTTGCCACAATAACACTTGAAACAGCAAGTGGTACTACCACAACAGCTAATGTAGGAGTTACTGAAGTAAGAGATCAGGGTGGTAACCTTGTTTCAGCTTCTAGTGGTTATTATCAAGTTCCTGAAGGTTCTGAATATACTTTTGAATTCAGAACTAGTGGCCAGACATTTACTGGTGTTCAATCAGTAAGAGCAAGACTTTCAAGCTTGGCATGGGATGTTGATTCTTCATCACCTGTGGTTGATACTGCTAGTTTCCTTCATAATAATCCCGACTTTATTACAAGCTTCGTTTCTCCGTAATAGGGGTTAGTAAACTAGCACCAAAAAGCCCTGGCTGGATGCCAGGGCTTTTTGGATTTGATAAAAAAATCACAAAATATAATTTTGCTATAATTAATTTATGAAGAAAATTTTTATAGGGGCTGCTTGGCCATATGTTAATGGTGATTTGCATATTGGTCATTTAGCTGGTTATTTAATTCCTGCTGATACTTTTTCCCGTTTTTGTCGAATTTTGGGTTTAGAAACTTTAATGGTTTCAGGAACAGATTGTCATGGAACGCCTATTACTCTCGAAGCTGATAAAAGAAATGTTAAACCAGAAGATATCGTAAGTGAATACACACCTAAAATCCATAATTTAATAAGATTCTATGATTTTACTTTTGATATTTTCACCTCAACAACCACTCAAAATCATAAAAGAATAACCCAAGAATTTTTCTTAAGACTTTTAAAAAACGGTTATATTTTTAAACAAAAAACCTTTCAATATTATTCTCCTGAAGAAAATCGTTTTCTTCCTGATCGTTATGTTGAGGGTAAATGTTCTTTTTGTTTAGCTGAAGGTCAGCGAGGAGATCAATGTGAAAAATGTGGCAAAGTTTTAAATCCAGGAGAATTAATTGAACCTAAAAGTAAACTTACCGGAAGTAAAGTAATTTTAAAAGAAACAGAACATTATTTTTTAGATTATTCTAAGCTTCAACCTAAGATTGAGGCTTATGTAAGAGAGAATCATCACTGGCGTTCATTTGTTTATGAAGAAACAATTTCTTGGTTAAAAAAGGGTTTAGAACCAAGAGCAATTACTCGAGATTTAGATTGGGGAGTTGAAATTCCTATAGAAGAAATTCCTGAAAACTTAAGATTAGATAATTTTGACCATAAAAGATTTTACGTTTGGTTTGATGCTGTTATTGGTTATTTTTCAGCCACAGTTGAATGGGCTCAAAAAAATAATCGTGATTGGCGAGAGTTTTGGCAAAACAAAGAATGTTTCCATTATTACTTTATGGGTAAAGACAATTTAATCTTTCATACAATTTTTTGGCCAGGACAAATTTTAGGCCAAAATTTAAATTTAAATCTACCTTATTTTCCAGCTGTTAATAATTTTCTTTTTCTTGAAGGTCAGAAGTTTTCTAAAAGCAGAGGTGTTATTATTGATTCTTTAGAGATTGGAGAAAAATATGGTTCCGATTATGTTAGGTTCTATTTAAATTTAATTCTTCCTGAAGAGAAAGATAGCGATTTTAAATGGTCGGATTTTGAAAAAAGAATTAATGGTGATCTAGTTGATAATTTAGGAAATTTTCTTCAAAGAGTTTTTGTTTTTTATAGAGATAAACTAAAAGGTAAAATTGAAAGAGAAGTTGATAATGAAATAAAGGAAAAAATTGAAAACACCTATAAGCTTATAAGAGAGAAAATGATTAAAGTAGAAATCGTTTCTTCTTTTAATTTGATTTTAGATTTAATTAGAGAAGGGAATAAATATCTAGAGAAAAACGAACCGTGGAAAAATCTTAACTTAGCCCCAAAAACAATTTATAATAGTCTTCTTCTAATTTTTAATTTACGAAAAATTTTGAATCCCTTTTTACCTGAAACCTCCAAAATAATTAGCCAAAGATTAAATCTCAAAGAAATTAAATATGAAATCGGAAAAGACAATTATCTTTTTGAAATTTTAGATCCCCAAGAAATTAAAATAGAAAAAATCGAACCTCTTTTTTCTAAAATTAAAGTCTAAGAAACTTTCTTATTCTATTTTTGAAATTGTAATAAATAATAAAAATTAAGCTAAAAAGAATAAAAATTATTTTCCCAATTGTATCTAAAACTTCGGATAGCTTAATCATTTTTTTGGATTATAATAGGATTAGATTCAAAGAAACGACTACCAACTAAAAATCCTAAACCGAAACTAAAAAATGAAAGCAAAACGACAAAAAGAAAAAGTTGGAATTTGGTTGAATTTAATTTCTCTTTAATTTTTTCCATGACAAAAGATAATACTTTGTTTATTCTAATTCTAATTTTACTAAATTTTGCTTTAATTTCTTTAACAACTCTTTTTTCTTTAGCTCGTTATGACCTTTTTTTAAAACAAATATTTTTTTGGTTTTTAGGTTTTCTTTTCTTTTTTTCTTTTAAAATCTTTGATTATAAACTTATTTTTGAAAGATTTCATTTTATTTTTATTATTTTTTTATCTTTTCTTATTTTGATTTTAGTTCTTTTTGTTCCCGGAAAAATAAAAAGTTGGTTTATTATCGGTCCATTATCTTTTCAACCATCAGAATTTTCTAAATTAGGATTTTTTCTTGCCCTCACAAAATTTTTCTCTTTAAACTTCGATAGATTGAATAATTTTTTTTATCTTTCACTTTCTTTTTTAATAATCTTTCCTTTTATATTTTTGATCTTTTTGCAGCCAGATATGGGAATGGTTTTTCTTTATTTTCTTGTTTGGTTTTTTTCTGTTTTTTTCTTTTTAAGGAGAAAAACAATAATTTATCTTGGAACGATAGGGATTTTAATTTTGCTTGTTTTTTGGTTATTCATTTTTAAAGATTATCAAAAAGAAAGAATTATTTCTTTTTTAACATCTTTCAGTAATCCATTGTCAACAGAATATAATCTTCGGCAAATAAGAATAATTTTAAGTACAACAAGTTTTTTCGGCAGAGGTGTAGGTCTTTCAGAGGTGGCTAAATATGGTTATTTGCCCTCAGCGGCAACTGATTTTATTTTAACTTCCCTTATTGAAGAAAGAGGTTATCTTGGTTATTTAATGATTTTTTTTCTTTATTCACTCTTACTTTATGAAATTTATAAAATTTATTTTTTTACAAAAATCCCTCTTTATAAAAATTTTCTCTATTTAGTTTTAATTTACTTTACGGTGAAATTTGTTTTAACAAGTTTAATTAACTTTGGTTTATTTCCTATTATTGGTTTACCCTTTCCGTTTTTAAGTTATGGCGGTTCTCATCTAATTTTTGATCTTTGGCTTTTGGGAATAGTTTATTACTTTAAGACTTTAAAATGAAGAAGGCAGTTTTTATAACCGGACCAACATCATCCGGAAAATCTAAGTTAGCCTTACGTCTTGCTAAAAAATTTAACGGCGAAATAATAAACGCTGATTCAAGACAAGTTTATAAATATTTAGATTGGGGTAGTGGAAAAATAGATGGTTTTCGAAAAATAAGAAAATTTAAATACGGCTTAATTTTGGATGGGATAAAACATTATCTTGTTTCAGTTGCTTCACCCCGAAAAAATTATTCTCTCGGAAGGTGGTTAAAGGATGTTGAAAGGGTTTACCCAATTATTATTAAAAATAAAAAAATACCAATCTTCTCAGGTGGAACTTTGCTTTATTTGAGAGCTTTAAAAGAAGGTTGGATTTTGCCTAAAGTTAAACCAAATTATAAATTAAGAAAAGAACTTGAAATGCTTTCTTTAGAAGAGCTTTTAGAAATGCTTAAAAAAATTAATAAATCAGCTTTAGAAAATCTCGATGTAAAAAATAAGCGACGAGTTATTAGAAGGTTAGAAATTGTTTTATCTCTTAAAGAAGGTTTTAGGTTAAAAAAAGAACCAAAATATGATCTTCTTATAATTTCTCCGTTTATCGAAAAAGAAAAACTATTTAAAAAAATAGAAAAGCGGTTAAAAAAGAGATTAAAAAAGATAATAGAAGAAATAAAAAAACTAAGAAAAACTGGACTTTCTTTTAAAAGAATAATAAGCTTTGGTTTAGAGTATAGATGGTTTGGGATGTTTGTAAAGGGTGAAATTGACTTAGATTCAGCTTTTAGAAATTGTTTAAAAGATAATATAAGATTTGCCAAAAGACAAATAAGAGAACTCAAAAAAATTGAAGGAGTAAATTATGTTAAAGGTTTTAAAGAAGCCGAAGCAATTTTTCAACAATTTTTTAATAAATAATTCTAAAAATTTTTTTATAATAAAGCTCAATGAAAGTATTAATGATAGGATGGGAACTCCCTCCATTTAATAGCGGTGGCTTGGGAGTTGCTTGTTATTTTTTAGCTAAAGAACTTTCGAAGAAACTTGACTTAACCTTTACTCTTCCAGAAAATTTACCCATCAAAAACATCCCCTTCAAAGTTCTTTTTGCTTCCAAAGAAATAATTAAAATAAAAGGTTATTTCGAAAAATATAAATTTAGTTTTGATCAAAATCTCCTTTCCTTAATTTTCTCTTATGCCGAAAGAATTTTGGCTGTTTATAAAGAAAAACCTGATTTTGTTCATGGCCATGATTGGTTTACAGCTCCAGCAACTTATTTTTTGGGTAAATATTTTAATGTTCCTACTTTAATTCATGTTCATTCAACAGAAATTGAAAGGACTGGAGGCAATCCTAATCCAATTATTTTTCAAATCGAAAAAGAATATTTTTCAAAAATTGATAAAATTTTACCCGTAGGAGAATTAACTAAAAATATGTTAATTAATCGTTACGGCATACAACCTGAAAAAATTTTTGTTTTACCTAATGGTTTTGAATGGTCAGCAAAGGAAACAATTATTCCTCAATATTTAAAATATTTGAAAGATAATAATTGGAAAATAGTTATTTTTGTTGGAAGACTGGTTTTACAAAAAGGACCTGATTATTTTTTAAGAACTCTGCCCCTTGTGAAAAAATATTTTCCCAAGACAAAATATATTTTTATTGGTTCTGGTGATATGTTTCTTGATTTAATAAGAATAACAAAAGAACTTAAAGTTGAAGAAAATGTCATTTTTACTAGTTTTCTTCGTGAAGAAAAACTTTGGGGGGTTTATAGTTTAGCTGATGTTTTAGTAGTTCCTTCAGTTGCTGATCCCTTTGGTTTAGTTGTTTTGGAGGGGATCAATTTTAACTTACCTGTTATTGCTTCAAGACAAACGGGTGTTGGTTATTATCTTAATCACTTAATGAAATTTGAATTTTGGGACACAAGAGAAATGGCAAATAAAATTATTAGTCTTTTGAAATATGATAAAATGAATAGAGAATATAGAAAAAATATTTACTTTGAAGCAAAAAGTAAATTTGATTGGCAAAAAACAGCTGAAAAATTGTATAATTTATATCTAACTCTTAAATGCCATCAATAGTTTTTTATTTTAAAGTTCATCAACCAGAAAGATTAAAGCATTATACTGTTTTCGATATTGGTGAAGAAAAAAACTATTTTGATGATGAAAGAAACAAATACTATCTTGATAGAATTGTTAAAAAATGTTACCAACCTACTTTAGAAATTTTGCTTGATCTTGTTAGAAAAACAGAGGGAAAATTTAAGTTTACTTTAGGAATAACTGGAATCCTTTTGGAAAACTTAAAAAAACACCATCCTTATATTATTAAACTTCTTCAAGATCTTTCGAAAACAGGTTCGGTTGAATTTTCAGGAGAAAACTATTACCATTCTTTGAGCTCTCTTTATTCGTTAAAAGAATTTAAAGAACAAGTCTTGCTCCATAAAAAATTAATAAAAAATCTTTTTAACTTTGAGCCAAAGGTTTTTGCTAATACCGAACTTATTTATTTTGATGACTTGACTAAAACAGTTAAAGATTTAGGCTTTGAAGCAATTCTTGCTGAGGGAGTTCCTTGGATTTTAGAATGGCGTTCACCAGCTTTTATTTATGAAGACCCACAAAAAAACTTGAAGATCCTTCTTCGACATTATAAATTATCTGATGATATTAGTTTTCGCTTTTCGGCTCGTTGGTGGGAAGAATGGCCTTTAACTGCTGAAAAATATGCTTCTTGGTTAAATTCTTTTAATGGTAATGGAGAAGTTTTGAATCTTTTTATGGATTTTGAAACTTTTGGTGAGCATCAATGGGAAGAAACAGGTATTTTTGATTTTTTAAAATCCTTACCCTTTGAAGTTTTTAAATATAAAGATCTCGAATTTGCTTTGCCTTCCGAGGTTATTAAAAAATATCCAGTTCGGGGAATTTTTTCTTCTTCTAAACCAATAACCTGGGCAGACACTGAAAGAGACTTAACTGCTTGGTTGGGAAATGAAATGCAACAAGAGTGTTTAGAAATACTTTTTTCTTTAGAGAAAGAAATTCCGTTTTTTTTAAAAGAAGTATGGAGAAAACTTCAAACAGCTGATCACTTTTATTATATGTGTACTAAATGGTTTAGTGACGGAGATGTTCATAAATATTTTAGTCCATACGAAACACCTTACGATGCTTATTTAAATTTTAGAAATGTTTTAGAAGACTTAAAATTAAGAATAAATCAATCAAATGTCAAGATACATCTTCGAAGTTAGTTGGGAAGTTGCTAATAAAGTTGGGGGTATTTATACTGTTATTTCTTCAAAAGCAAAGTATGTAAAAGAAAGATACGGAGAAAATTATTTTGTTATTGGTCCATATTTGGGAGCTAAGAATGAAAGTGAATTTCATTTTTTAAATCCGCCGGAAAAATTTCAAGATTGCCTTGATAATTTGATAGCTAAAGGTGTTATTGTTTATTATGGTGAGTGGTTAATTGAAGGAAGGCCTAAGGGTTTTTTAATTGACTTTAGAAAATATTTATTTGATGTTAATTCTTTTAAATACGAACTTTGGCTTAAATATCAAATTGATAGTTTGAGAACAGGCCAAGATTACGATGAACCATTAGCCTGGTCACGAGGTATTTATGATTTTATAAGCGAATTAGTTAAGAATGAAGAATTTAAATATTCGATATTCCATTTTCATGAATGGCTTTCCGGTTTTGCTCTCTTATTCTCTTCAGATCTTCCGATTATTAAAATTTTCACTACTCATGCTACAGTCTTAGGAAGGACTCTTTCTTCGAATAATATTCATTTTTGGGAAAATCTTGACAAATTGAATCCCGAAGAAGAAGCCTATAAATACGGTGTTGAGGCCAAACATTTAGTTGAAAAGGCTTCAGCTCAAAAAGCTGATTTCTTTACAACTATTAGTCAAATAACAAAAGAAGAAGCAGAAGTTATCCTTAAAAGAAAGGTTGATTTTGTTTTACCTAATGGTCTTGATCTTTCAAGATTTTTAACTTTTGAAGAGATTTCTGCTAAACATCGAATTAATAAAAGCATTCTTCAGGAATTTATTCTTTATTTTTTTTCTCCCTACTTTAAAAATCAGTGTCCCATTAAAAATTCTTTAATTTTTTTTACAAGCGGAAGAAAAGAAATTGTTAACAAAGGTTTTGACGTTCTTTTACAAGCTCTTGGCCTTTTAAATAAAAAATTAAAAGAAGAGAAATCTGAAGTTGATGTTTATTTTTTCTTTTTTGTTCCTGATGAAATTATTGATGTGAATAGAGAAGTTTTGAATAACCTTATAACTTATAAAAGTTTAGAAGAATTTTTGAAAAACATTCAAGGAGAAATATTTTCGCGCATTCTTCATCAAATTGTTCATCAAAAAGAAATCGAAATAGAAAAAATTTTTTCTTTAGAGGAAAAAACAGAGATTGAAAGAATTATTAAAAAAATTTCAACACACAATAAACCCCCCTTGTCTACTCACGTTTTAAGAGAAGATAATGAACTTTTAAAACTTGCTTATCAAAACAATCTTTTGAATCTTGAGGAAGATAAAGTAAAAATAATTTTTTATCCTATTTATTTAAATTCGGCCGATGGTTTTTTGAATCTCAATTATTATGATGCTATTAATGGTTGTCATTTAGGTGTTTTTCCTTCTTATTATGAACCATGGGGTTATACTCCTCTTGAAACCTTAGGAGCGGGGGTGATGACAATTACAACTGATATGACGGGTTTTGCAAATTATTTAGAAGAAAAAAGGTTAATTACTAAAGATAATCCAGGTATTTGGATTTTGAGAAGGAAGAATAGAAAAAATGAAGAAGTTGTGAAAGATTTATTTCAGCTTCTCTATAAAATTACAAAAATGAAAAGAAGCGAAAGAATCCAAAACAAATATGAAGCTCGAATCCTTGCCTCCCATTTTTCTTGGGAAAAATTAATTGTTAATTATTTTGATTTATACGAAACTGCTTGGCAAAAATTCAAATGATCACGGTTAATTATAATGAACTTAATTTATCGACTAAAGCTTTTAGTGATTTAATTTTTCTTAAAAGAGGCAACCTTTGGCTATTTTTAAGCAAAAAACAAAGTTATTATTTTGGTGGTTTTTATTTTAAAAATAATAAAGCTTTTAAATTTTTTCATTCTTTAAACCTTCCGATTATAAATGAAATTAATATCATCTCTCCAACAGATGTTTTTATCGAAGCTGAAAACAACCAGTTTTTTGTTTCTTTAAAAGAAAATAATGAAATAGAAATTAAATCTCTTTATAGTTATCCATGGAAAATAACATTTGATTCAAATTTTCTTTTTAATTTAAATCCGTTTTTAAGAAACATAAAAATTGAAAAAATCTCTTCTTGTTTTTTAAAAATCGACCTCCTTTTTAATAATGAAAATATTTTAAGTTTATTTATTGAAACTGCTTGTCCTTTGAAAATTAATTCAAATTGGATAAAACAAGATTTAGATTTAGAAAAAGAAAGAAATTCCTCTCTTAAAGAATGGTGGGTTTTTGATGGCATCGAAACAAATACATCTTTTTTAAAAATAAAAATTTTAGAACCCGAATCAAGCTTTTCTTTAAATTTATTTTCTTATCCCCAATCTCAACTTTTAAGTTTTATTTTAAGAAGAATAGAATTTTTATTATTAGAAAATTATTTACCAGCAGGATTTCCTTGGTTTTTTGAGAATTGGTATCGTGATGAGCTTTTATCTTTATTTTTGTTAAAAGAATTTCTTAAAGATCCAGATTTTCTTCTTTCTAAATATCTTTTTGATTTAGAAAGTAAATGGAATTTAAGTAAAAAAGACGGAATTGAAAGTGCTGATATTTTTTTACTTTTTTTGATAAATTTGAACAAAGAAAAGTTTTTTTCCTACTTTAACGTTTTAAAAAAATACTTTAATGAATGGAGAAAAAAATATCTAAACGAAAACAACTTAAGTTTACCTCCAAAATCTACTTGGATGGATACCCTTCAAAGAGAATCAGCCGTTGAAATTTTATCTCTATATCTTAAAGCTCTTGAACTTTTTAATCTTAAAGAAAAAGTATATAAACAAGAAATAGAAAAGGTTAAAGCCTTGTTAAAAAAAGAAATTTTGAAATTTGATGATCCTAATTTACCTTTTGTTTTTGTCTTTGTTCCGGAAATATACTCATTAAAAGAATGGCAAAATATTTTTGACCAGTTCTTAAAATTTTATTTTCTTGATTGGGGCGGAATATCAAGTAAGAGAAAAGATAAAAACAATTTTTACGAAATTCATAGCGGAGAAAATTCTCTTAGTTATCATTCGGGTGATTCTTGGTACTTTCTTAATAATCTCTTAGCTTTTTGTTTGAGAAAAATAAATCCCGAAAAATATGAAAGGGAAATAAATTTAATAATTAAATCAAGTCTAATTGATCTTTTGAAAGATGGAGCCTTGGGTTATTCAAGCGAAATAAGTTCTGCTAAAAATAGAAAAAGCGAAGGATCTTTAGTTCAAATTTGGTCAATGGCGAGTCTTGTTAAGCTTTTATCTTCTTTCCAAGATCCTGATATCTTCCTCGAATTTTTGAGCGATTGACATTACATCATCACCATAAAATCTTAAACTTGGATTGTTCCAATTAGAACCGGCAAAATAAATCATGGCTGCTTTCCACTCTGCTTCATAAGTTCTTTTATCAGCCCCATTATCTTTCAAATATAAAGCAGCGGCAACAAAAGAATCATAAATATTCCAAGGAGAAGGTGGATTATTTCCGGTAATTTTAGCAATCCTATCTTTATATTTCATCCAAGTAGAAGGAAGAAACTGGGCTGGTCCCATAGCTCCTCCCCAACCATACCAAGGTTTGCAGGAGACAGGCATTTTATTTGGATCTAGTCCCAATTCTTTTACGATTTCTTCAAAGATTGGTCTTTCACTAGGCTTCATTGCATCTTTATAATGACAACTACCAACATTTTGTCCTATTTTACTTTCGTAATGAAGAATGCTTAGAAGAAAAGCTGGTCTAATTCCTGTAAATTTTTCAACCGTTTTAGCATAATCGTAAGCTTCTCCAAAAGTTATTGGTCCAGCACCTCCAGCAAGACGGTAAATTTCTTGTCTAATTTGAGCAGCGGTTCTTTCTGATTCTTCAAGTTTTTTGTTGTATTCCCTTTCTAATTTTTGAGCTTGGGCTAGAAGCCTATTTTTTTCTTGTTTCAAGTCTTGAAGCTCTTTGTATTTTATTTGAGCTAAAGTAAGAAGACTGTTTTGTTCATTTAGTTCGTTTTCTAATTTAATTTTTTGTTTGTTGAGATTTTCGTTTAAATTTTTTAAGTTATCTATTTCTTGGTTTATATTTTCTTGAAGTTTTTGAAGATAATAAAAATTATCGAAATAATCAGAAAGGTAAGCTCCAGCAAGAAAAATCTCAACCACACTTCTTTGTCTTAATTGATAATAATATCTTAAAAGGGCTGTTAAGTAATTTTTTGATTTTTTTAATTTCTCTTCTGTTAAAGCAATTGATTTTTTAGTGTCATTTATTTTTTTATTTAAGTTATTTATTTGGAGATTAATTGCTTGAATTTCTAATTCGGTTTTTTTAATTTGAGAATTGACCAGATTAATTTCTTGTTGAATACTTCTTTTCTGTTTTTGAATTTTGCTTATCTCGGCTTTGTACTTTTCAATTTGTTTTAAAACTTCTTGGAGTTGAGATTCTAAACTTTTTTTCTTTTCTTCAATTTCTGGAGGTAATTTTTTCGTTGTTTGAGTAAAAGATTGAGGAGCAAAAACAAAACTAAAGGTTAAGAAAATTAAAAAAATCGGCACAATTCTAAAATTTTCTATTTCTAGTTTTGAAAATTTTTTTGTTTCTTTTTTATTGTAATTTAAATATTTAAACTTAGAAGGTTTTATATCTTCAATTTTTATCATTGAGATTTTGTTTCTTCTTCGATGGTTTGGCTTTCTTTAATAAGACTTACAATAGGTGTTTCCGGTGGAATTAATAATTTTACTTGAGGAGATACTTTTAAATCTTTTATATAAATTGAATCCCCAATATTAACCAATCTACTTAAATCAACTTCAAAATATGGGGGAATGTCTTCAGCTAAACATTCAACTTCGACTTCTTCTAAATTAATACTTAAAACACCTCCTGATTTAATTCCCGGAGCAACACCAACAAATTTTAAAGGAACTCTTGTTTCAATTTTTTCTGTAAGAGAAGGTACAAAAATATCAAAATGAATTATTTCATCAGTAATTGGATGAAATTGAACCTCTTGAATTATACCCCTTAAATTTTGGGAATCAAAGATAATTTCAATCAAACCAGATTCATATTTTTCGTAAATTTTTTCAAATTCATTTTTGTCAGCATAAATAGATAATGAGCTAATTTGTGGCCCATAAATAACCCCAGGAATTTTATTTTCTTTTCTATAATGATCTGCTTTTTTATTAGGATCTCTTTTATAAATTTTTAAACTAAACATCTTTTGCCCCCGGCAGGACTCGAACCTGCAACCACCGGCTTAAAAGGCCGTTGCTCTACCAATTGAGCTACGGGGGCAAATTTGCCCTGCTTTTTAGCAGGGCAAAAGTGGAGCCGTCAAAAAACTTCAACGAGCTCCAGCAATTAAATTATAAAAATTTTTTTAATTTATTTCAACTAAACCAAAATGCTTTTTACCCTTTTTAATTAATAAATAATTCTTAATTTCCCTTATTTGAATTACTTTATTTTTAATTAAATTTTTTGCTTCTGATTTTGATTCCGAAAGACCTAATGAGACTAAAATCTCATCAAGATTATAATTTTTGTTTACTTTGAGAAAAGGAAGAGCCGGTTTAATTATTTTAATTTCTCTTTCGTTAATTTCTTCAAATTTTTTTTCAAAAAGAATATGAGAAATTTGTTCCGTCATTTTATATACCTCATCACCATGAAGAGTAAGAATGATTTCTTTTGCTAATTCTTTTTGAATTAGTCTTTCTTCTTTTTTTCTTTCACTTTCTTTAATTAAATTTTCAATCTCATTTAAGGTTTTAAAAGAAAAATAAAACAACATTTTTTTAGCAATCTCATCATCGGTATTAATAATAAATTGATAAATTTTGAAAGGATGTGTTTTTTTCAAGTTAAGCCATAACGTTTCTCCGCTTTCTGTTTTTCCAAATTTTCTACCTGTTTTGGGATCAACAAGAAGAGGGTAAACCAATCCATAGGCTTCTTTGTTTAACTTCTTTTTTATAAGTTCTATTCCTTGAATTATGTTTCCCCACTGATCAGAACCTCCTATTTGAAGTTCGCATTTATATTTTTGATAAAGGACAAGAAAATCATAAGCTTGAAGAAGCTGATAACTAAATTCAGCAAAAGACATAAATTCTTGGGTTTCAATTCTATTTTTAACAACCTCTAAGTCAAGCATCGAATTAATACTTATAAACTTACCAACATCTCTTAAAAAATTCATTAAACTTAACTTATCTAACCAGAGAGAATTATCGATGATTTTTAATTTTGAAGCCGGAAAATTAAGAAAATTTTTAATCTCTTCAATAATTTGCTTTTTATTTTTTTCTAAAGTCTTAAGAGGTAAAATTGGTCTTTCTTTAATTTTTCCACTTGGATCACCAATTTTAGCAGTTCCACCACCAAGGATGATTATAACTTTAAAGCCGTTTAAGAGAAATCTTTTAAGAAGAGAAAGTCCGAGAAAATTTCCTAAGTGGAGTCCATTACTTGTTGGATCAATGCCCATATATAACGTTCCTTTTTTTTCAAAGAATTTTTCAATATTTGGTGTAGCGTTAAAAATAAGATCTCTTTTTCTTAGTTCTTCAATCAATTTCATCTCCTTTTATAATAGTTTATCAGCGACTTTTGAGGCTGCATAAGATTCAGGTTTTGTTTTAACAATAAATCCATAACTTTTAACTAAATTAATGATTTCTCTAATCGTAGATTTACTTCTTCCATTTGTCCCCATATCTAAATGAAGTTCAAAAACAAAATTTAGATTTTTTTTATTTAATTCTCTCAAAAGTTCTTGGCTTAAATTAAGAGAAATAACTGCTTCTTGCCAAAGTCTTTCATAAAGAGAAAGTGGTTTTAAACTCCATTCTTTTCTCCAAAAAAATCTCCCGCCCCTCCCAATTCTATGAACAGCAATTACGCTAATAAACTCAGTTCGGTCGTTATAGTTTTCCGAATCTGTTCCCACTAAAACTTTATATAAAAAGTTTTCGTCTTCTAAAATAAATTTTTCTATCTCTCTTAAGAGCTCTTCTTTTTTTAAAATTTTTCCGTCTGTTTTTTTAAAGCTATCTAGCATATGATTTAATTTAATTATAACTAATTTTCTATTAAAATTTGTTTTTTTAAAATTAAAATTTTTTCCCCATTTTTTGTTGATTTTATGATTTTTTCAATTTAAAATTATCTAAAATTCTAATTCTTGGTCGAAGTTAAAAAATTAATTTATTAATGCAAAGAAAATTAAA
>JAUQOT010000006.1:0-6693 GCA_030550735.1 Patescibacteria group bacterium | reverse complement strand
TTTCAATTTAAAATTATCTAAAATTCTAATTCTTGGTCGAAGTTAAAAAATTAATTTATTAATGCAAAGAAAATTAAAAGGTTTTACCTTAATAGAACTTTTAATTGTTTTAGCTTTAATTTCGGTACTAGCAGGTATTTTAATAGTTGTTATTAGGCCACAAGAAATATTTAGACGAGCAAGAGATGCTCAAAGACAAACCGATCTTAATAATGTTATGAAAGCGATTGATACTTATTTAGCTGATACAAATATTTTACCAACTTGGTGTTCTTCTAATATGATTTCATTTTCAAGAGCAGGATCAAATGCTGGAGCTAGTGGTTGGCCTTCAGCTCCAGCCGGTTATACTGTTACTTCTACAGATAGTGTTGCTTTAGATGGAACGGGTTGGGTTAAACTCCCTCTAGCTAGTTCTACTTTAGTTAATTTATCATCTTTACCCAAAGATCCGATAAACAATATTGTAGGAGGAATAAACTACGTTTATGCTTTTGTTTGCTCAAATACTTTAGGACAATATGAACTTAATGGTATTTTAGAATCAAATCCTTCAGCAATGCAAAATGATGGAGGAAATCAAGCTGGTTTGTATGAAATCGGGCCCAATAAAAATCTTTATTAATCTTTTATAAGAGAAAAACTTCCAAGAGGATAACCATTTAAAAATTCTTTTGAATTCATTCTTTTCCTATCTTGAAGCTGAAGTTCTTTAATTAAAATAAAAGCATCTTTTATTTTTATAGCTAAACTATTTTTAAAATTAAAAAAAGTTCCAAGAGGGAAATTTTTGATTTTATCTTCGAGAATTTTTTCATTAATTTTTTCAATCGAAAAAATTTTTAATATTTTCTTTTCTCCACGAAGATTAATAAAAATATAGGTGCCAGGTTCAGGATTTAAGGCTCTAATTTTTCTATCCCAAATTTCGTATGGTTCATTTATTTTTAGATGTCCATCTTCAAATGATATTTTCCTTGTATAAGTTGCCTTTGTTTCATCTTGTTTTTTTGCTTCTAATTTACCACTAAGGTAATCTTCAATTATTTCATTTAATTTGTAACCCCCTAATTTTCCTAAGATTTCTTCTAATTCTAAATATGTTTCGTTCCCTCTTAAAAAAACAGCCTCTTGGGAAATAATAGGTCCATGATCAATTAATTCATCAATAATAAAAATTGTTACCCCTGTCTCCTTATCTCCATTAAGAATAGTTTCTCTTATAGGATTTGGGCCTCGATATTTAGGTAAAAGCGAAGGATGAACATTTAAAATTCCTCGAGGAAAAATTTCAATTATTTCCTTAGGAATGATTTTTCCAAAGCCGGCTATTATTCCACAAAGAGGTTTAATAAGTTCAATTTCTTTTTTAAATTCATCAAAACTTTTTAATTCTAAAACAGGTATTTTCTCTTTTAAGCAAAAAAGATAAACCTCATTAGGTAAAATTTTTAATCCTCTTCCTTTCTTTTTTGGTGGTAAAGTTATGACAAAAAATGGCTTATATTTTTTTAAAAATTCCTTTAAGACATAAATCCCGAATTTTGTTGAAGTAAAAAAAATAACTGGCAGTATTTTTTTCATTGTTGTTTTTCTAAACTTTCTTTATCTATTTCCTCTATTTTAAAAATTTTGTCGGCTTTTTCGATAAAAAGTTTTCCTTCAAGATGATCGATTTCATGCTGAATTATTTGAGCAAGAAGACCTTTTGCTTTAAGTTTTCTCTTTTTACCCCATATATCTAAATATTCTATAACCACTAAAGGATATCTTTTGATATAACCAAAAATTTTAGGAAGAGAAAGACACCCTTCGTCTAAAGTTATTTTTTCTCCCTCTAATTTAATAATTTTGGGATTAATAAAAGTTAAAATCTTATTTTTATCTTCAGCAATGAACAATGAAAGATCAACTCCAACTTGATTAGCAGCTAAACCTACACCATTATTTTCCTTCATTATTTTTTTCATTCCCTCAATTAATTTTCTTATTTCTTGATCTATTTCTTTGACCGGTTTTGTTTTTTGTTTTAAAATATTATCAGGATAAAAACGAAGTTTTAATTTTTCCATTTTTAAAAATGCAGAGGTTAATTTTTGATATTGAGACAATCGGGCCTGATTTTGAATCTCTTTCGGAAAGTGTAAAGAATGATCTTCTAGAAAAATTTTCTCAAGAATATCAAGGAAAATCAAGGGAAGAAATCATTCAAATCATTGAAGAAAAACTTCCTCTTTTACCGCAATTTAGCCAAGTTTTAGCTATTAGTTTTTATAACCCAGACACAAAAAGAGGAGCAGTTTATTTCTGGAGTAAAGAAAATATAGAAGACTGGACTGAAGAAATGATTGAATTTAAAAGATTTGAAGAAGAAAAAAAAATTATTGAAAAATTTTGGGAGATTGTTCCTAATTATCAAGAAATAATTACCTTTAATGGAAATAATTTTGATATCCCTTTTATTCTTTTTCGTTCTTTAGTTTATCGAATTAGACCAACAATTAGTTTATTAGACAAAGATTATCATATTGATCTTTATGAAAAATTAAGTTTTAACAGAAGAATTTCAAGAATGAGTTTAAAATTTGTTTCTTTAAGTTTGAATTTTAACGATCCCAAACAAAATTTTGATGGTCGAAAAATAAAAGATCTTGTTAAAATTGGAGATTATAAAAGCATTGCTAAGTATGCTATAGGAGATGTTTTAGTTACGGCCGAAATTTATGATTTATGGAATAATTATCTTCGTTTTCATTAAAGATGGTTGAAAAAAATTTAGAAGAATTTAAAAAAGAATTTGGTTATATAATTGAAAATACCTGGTATCCAAGAGTGACTAAAATTTGCGAAGTAAAAAGTAAACCGGGATTATATAAATTTTATGCTGAATCTCCAAGTTATCAAGAAGCAAATATTAAAAAAATTAGAGCAGCTGATGAAGGCAAAATAATTCATGAAATTATTGAAAGTTTTATAAAAAGAAGACAAATCATTGTTCCTCCAGAATATCAAGGCATTCAACAAGCTTTTGAAAGCTTTTTAAAACAAAATTCTTTTTACTCAAGAGAAGAATGGTTAGAAAAGAAAACTATTCATCCTGTTCATCGATATGCTGGGACTTTTGATATTTTAGGAGAACTCAACGGTTATTTTTCCTTAATTGATATTAAAACTTCTAAAACAATTTACGAAGATTATAGGCTCCAAACTTCAGCCTATGTTCATGCTTTGAACGAAGAAGGTTTTATAAGGGATGAAAAAGGAAGAAAATTGCCACTTTTAAGACCAATTGAGAAAAGATTTATTTTAAGAATAAGTCAAAAAAGAATTTGTGAAAAATGTGGAGCTGTTTTAAGTTTGAGAAAGATGGGTTCGATCATAAAAGGCGGAGAAGCTTTTTGCGAACATAGATTCGGTGAGTTAATAGGAGAATGGGAATTAAAAGAATTCGATAATTTAGATGAAGATTTTAAAGGATTTCTTGGATGTAAAGCTTTGTGGGAATGGGAATACAGAGATTACCTAAAAGAATTAGGTTATTTGTAGATTTAAATTTACAGCAAGAATTTTTTAATATAAAATTTAATATATAAGCGGCGGTAGTTCAGTGGTAGAACGTCTCCCTTCCAAGGAGAAGGTCGCGGGTTCAAATCCCGTCCGCCGCTCATTCATTAATAATGATTGAAACAAGCTTACGTTATTTAACTTTTATTCTTTTTTTAATTCCTTTTACTCTCTTAATTTTTGATAGTTCGGTTCTCTTTCCTTATATTACAACCAAAGCCTTAGTTTTTAGAGCATTGGTTACTTTAGCTCTTCCTTTAGCCTTAATTCCGATTTTTTTTGAACCAAAAAAAATTTTTAAATTTTTTAAAACAAATTTTTTAATAATTTCTATTTTTTTGTTTTTCATAAGCCAAATTTTAGCAACAATTTTTTCTTTGAATCCTTATCGTTCTTTTTGGGGAAACGCTGAAAGAATGGAGGGGTTATGGTCGCTTTTTTTCTATATTTTATATTTTTTAATTTTGTTTCTTCTTTTTTCTCTTAAGCCGGAAGCTAAAAAAACAATTTTTATAAGTTTTCTTTTTGTGTCTGTTTTGATAAGCTGGATAGAAATTCAACAATATATTCTTTTAAAATCACAAAGACCTTCAGCTACCTTAGGCAATCCAACATATATTGGTTTTTTTAATTTATTAAATATATTTTTAATTGCTTATTTTATTTTTGAAACCAAAAGGAGTGAAATTAAGTTCTTATTGGGTTCATTAGTTCTTTTAAATTTTATTTCTCTTCTTACTTCAGAAACAAGGGGAAGTATTTTAGGTCTTTTTGTTGGTTTAATAGGAGTTTTATTAAGCTATCTTATAGTTAGTAAATCAGAATTTAAGAAAAAGTTAATAATTTTAGGTTTATTTATTTCTATTATTTTAGTTTTTTTTATCTTTCTTCTTTCTCCTTTTTCAAGTTCCATTCCAGGTTTTAATCGTTTACAAGAAACCTTATCTAATCCTATTTCGGTTTTTCCTCGGATTTTTGCTTGGAAAATATTTTTAGATGGTTTTAAATCTAGTCCAATTATAGGTTATGGACCAGAAACCGAACCAATTGTGTTTTTTAAATTTTTTGATCCCAAAATTTATGAGTTTGAAGCAGCTATTTTTGATAGACCTCATAATAAATTTGTTCAAGTTTTAGTTAATTCAGGATTATTGGGGTTTCTAAGTTGGATAAGTATTTTTGTTTCTGCTTTATATTTAATTTTTAAAAGAAAAGATATTAGTGATTTTCAAAAATGTACGTTCACAGGGTTTATTTTTGCTTATTTAGGACAAAATTTTTCCCTTTTCGATATGCAAGCTAGTTATCTTTTATTCTTTTTTGGTTTGAGTCTTATTGCCGAAAAATTAGAAATTAAATTTAACGAAGAAAAATTTATTAGACCCCTTATCATTCTTTCTGTTGGAATTTCTCTTATTTTTTTCATTATTCATGCTCAGCACTATTATATTGTTAAAACTATAATCACTACTCTTAAAATTCAAGACCCTCTTTTAGCTTCAAAAGAATTTCTTAGACTATCTCAGATTGCTGGACCATTTTTAACTGAAGAAGCAATTATGGCGTCTAATTATCTTCTAAGTGCAATAGATAAAATTAATAAAATAGAAGTGATTGATAATATTTATAATGTTATTGAAAAAGCTTACTTAAATGATAAATATGATGTTAGATTAATAAATCGTTATGCTGAGATTTTAAAAATAATGATAAATTTAAGTTCTCAAAACGGAAAATATCAAGAATATTTAAAAAAACTAGAAAAATTAATGGATTTTTCACTTAATACATATCCCAAGAATTACGAACTAAGGTTTATGTTTTTAAGCATTTTTCATAATCTTTCTCAAGGGATAAAACATAAGGAGGGAAGTGAAGAAATTTTAGTCGTTCCACCCCTTAAAGAAGTTGATAGAAATAAATTAATAAAAATTGCCGAGGAAGGAGAAAGGTATGCTAGCAATTCTCCAAGATTTTATGTTAATTATTTAAACCTTTTGAATGTTCTTAATGAGAAAATTGCTTATCAGAAAACTAAAGAAATGTTAAAAAAACCAGAGATTTTTAAAAATAACGACATTCTTGTTTTTGCTTTAAAAATTTTTTACGCAAATAAGGATGTGGAAAACTTAAAAAAGTTGATTGAAATTTCAAAAAATTATTCTTTTGATAAAGAAACAAAAGAAAAAATAATATATTTTGAAGAGCTTCTCAAAAACACTTCAACTTCTTATTGAGATTTAAAAACTTGACAAAGAAAATTTTATTTTAAATAATGAAAGCACAGAAGATTAAAGATAATAAAATTGCGATGGTTAAAAAAATCAAAAATAATCAAGAAATAAAACTTAAAAGAAAAACACTTGCCCTCAAAAGATTTTTTACAAGAGAAAATGTTCCACCTATGCAAACTGTAAAATGGGTTAAAAGAACTGCCGAGATTCCTGGATCAGGATTTAAAATGGAAAATGTTGAATTTCCCGATTTTTATAGCCAAAACGCTGTTAATATTATTGCTTCGAAATATTTCAAAGTAAATAAAGGCAGACAAGAGACTTCTTTAAAAGAGTTAATTGATCGAGTTGTAAAAACATTTAAAAAATGGGGTTTAGAACAAGGTTATTTTGACGAAGAAAATGCAAAAATCTATGAAGATGAATTAACTTATATTTTGCTTCATCAATACGCTGCTTTTAATTCTCCTGTTTGGTTTAATGTTGGAGTTGAGGGAAGGAAACAGCAATGTTCAGCTTGCTTTATTTTAGATGTTGAAGACGATATGGAATCAATTCTTGATTGGATAAAAACTGAAGGAATGATTTTTAAAGGAGGATCTGGTTCAGGAGTTAATTTATCTAAATTAAGAGCAAAAGGAGAAGCACTTTCAACTGGTGGAGCTTCCTCAGGAGTTATTTCTTTTATGAAGGCAGCTGATGCAGTTGCTGGAAGTATAAAATCTGGCGGTGCTACTCGTCGAGCAGCTAAAATGGTAATTTTAAATGTTGACCATCCAGAGATTATGGATTTTATAAGAGTAAAAGCTGAAGAAGAAAATAAAGTAAGAGCTCTAATGGAAGCTGGTTATGATATGACTGATTTAAATAATCCTTTGTGGCAAAACATCTTTTT
>JAUQOT010000005.1 GCA_030550735.1 Patescibacteria group bacterium | reverse complement strand
TTCCCGCTTGTGAAGTTTTAATTGCTAATAATGCGGTAAGAAATCTTATAAGAGAAAATAAGGTTTATCAAATTGATAGTGTCATTGATACTCATCTTCAAGAGGGAATGATTTCTTTAGATCGTTCCTTGGCTAATTTAGTTCAACTTGGTCATATTTCTTTAGAGAAAGCTATTGAATTTAGTTTAAATCCTGCTCGTCTTAAATATCTTCTTGAACAATGAAATTTGAATTTAAAGCATTTACTCAAGAAGGGGAATTTAAAAGAGGAATAATCAGTGCTTCTTCAAAAGAAGAAGCGTTAAAAATTTTACAAGATCAGGGTTATTTAGTTACTTATTTAGCGGAAGCGAGAAGCAGAATTTTAGAAATATTTATAAGAAAACCAAGTTTAAACGATGTTTATCTTTTCTCAAGACAATTAGCTTATCTTATTAAAGCCCAGACACCTCTTGATGAAGCAATTAAATCTCTTTCAGAAACCTCCCAAAATGCTTATTTAAGAGATGTTCTTATTCAGGTTTATAATGATTTAATTTCGGGAGTTCCTTTTTCTAAAGCTCTTGAGAGATTTCCTGAGGTTTTTAATGATTATTATGTTGGGATGATCAAAATAGGAGAGTCGGTAGGAACATTAGATGAAACTTTAGAATATTTAGCTAAGCATTTAGAAAACCAGATTAAATTTAAAAACAAAGCTGTTCAAGCATTAATTTACCCTTCAATTGTTTTAGCGATGTTTATTGTTGTAATGCTAGTTTTATTCACCTATGTTATTCCTCAGATAACCAAAATTTTTGTTGAAAACAATATTCCCCTTCCAGCTATCACTCTTTTTTTTCAAAAAATTTCAGATTTCTTAATAAATTTTGGTTTCTTTTTTGCTATTATTTTAGTTTTTTTCTTTTATTACCTTTATAAATATTTTCAAACAAGAGAAGGAAGATATATGTTTTTTAATTTTGTTAATTTTCTTCCAATTTTAGGTCCATTATTCAAAAATATTTATACTGCTCAATTTTTGGAATCTCTTTATTATCTTATAAGAGGAGGGGTTCCTTTGGTTCAAGCTTTAGACATTATTAAAAATAGTATCGCTCATCCAGCTTATGAGAATGCCTTAGGTTTTATGATTGAAGAAGTAAAAAAGGGAAGACCATTAAGCGGAGCAATGGAGGATTTTCCCGACATTTTTCCAAGAATTGTTATTGAAGGAATGAAAACAGCGGAAAAAACAGGACAACTTACAGAAATAACTTTTACTATTTTTAGTTTCTATAATGAAACAATTGAAACTCAATTTGCAAGTTTAGGAGAAGCTTTACAGCCTATTTTAATTTTGATATTAGGAGGAGGGTTGGGTTTTCTTGAGGCTTCTCTTTTAATTCCTTTACTTAATCTTACTAAATATATTCAAAATTTTTAATGTTTTATCCTATTTTATTTTTTATTTTTGGACTTTTTTGGGGATCTTTTTTAAATAATATAGCTTATCGTCTGAAAACAGGCGAGGATTTCTTTTTTTTAAGATCAAAATGCCCTAGTTGTCAAGCTGTTCTTTCACCTAAAGAGTTAATTCCAATTTTAAGTTTTATCTTTTTAAAAGGTAAATGTTTACATTGTCAAACTAAAATTTCTTTAAGATATCCTCTTACAGAAATTTTTACTGGTTTATGGGTTTTTATTTTGTATTTAAAAATAAACCCTTTGATTAATTTTAATTTTTTCTTGATTTTCTTATTTTATTTTCTTCTTCTTTCGGGAATTTTTGTTTTAGCTCTTTATGATTTAGATACTTTCCTTGTTGATGATAGAATTTTAGTTTTTCTTCTTGTAATAGGAATAATATTCAATGTTTTGATATACTTTCAAAAATTATCGCCTCTTGATTTTTCCTATATTTTCAATTATTTTCTTCCTTTTCCTTTTTATCTTCAAAATTTATTTTCCGCTTTTATTTTCTCTTCGTTTTTATTTTTATTTTATCTTTTAACTAAAGGAGAAGGTTTAGGATTTGGAGATGTTAAAACAATTTTTGTCATAGGTCTTTTTTTTAAACCTGGCGATATGTCTCTTATTTTAGTGTTTTCTTCTTTTTTAGGTTCTCTTTATGGCATTTATCTTCTTATTAAAAATAAAAAGTTCAAAATTCCTATACCCTTTGTTCCTTTTATGTTTCTTGGAATTATAAGTCTTTTCATTTTTGGTAAAATATTAACTTTTAATTTTTTTAATATTTACTAATTTTTGTGCTAAAATAAAATTTAATGATTGATAGGGAAAAAATAAAACATTTAGCTATTTTAGCAAGACTTACCTTATCGGAAGAGGAAATAGAAAAATTAGCAAACCATCTTGAAAGAATTTTAAAGTATGTTGATAAAATTAATGAACTTAATTTAGAAAAAGAATCTCCGCTTTTTAGTCTTTTAGAAGCTCAAGAATTAAGAGAAGATCAAATTCAACAAAATTTAAATAGTGAAAGTATAAAAAATAATTTTCCCGAAAGAAATGGCGATTATCTTAAAGTCCCTAAAATTCTTTAATCAATATTTAATTTTTGAAACTTTTAGTTTGAAAGATGATTATCAAAAAACCTCCTATTGTTACTATTTTAGGACATGTAGATCATGGAAAAACTACTTTACTTGATTACATTAGAAAATCAAATATTGCTTTAAAAGAAGCTGGTTTTATTACTCAAAAAATAGGTGCCTATGAAATTGAATTTAAAGGCGAAAAAATAACTTTTATTGATACTCCTGGACATTTAGCTTTTACAAAATTAAGAGAAAGGGGAGCAAAAGTAAGTGATATTGGAGTTTTAGTTATTGCTGCTGATGAGGGGGTCAAACCGCAAACTAAAGAAAGTTTAGAATTTTTAAAAATTTATAAAATACCATTTATCGTGGCTCTAAATAAAATTGATAAAAAAGAAGCTGACCCCGAAAGAGTATTAGCCGAGTTAGTTGAACTTGGTGTTATTCCTGAAAAATGGGGAGGAGATGTTCCCGTAGTTAATATATCAGCAAAAACAGGTGAGGGTGTTGATGAACTTTTGGAACTTATTATTCTTTTAAGAGATTTGAATGATTTAAAAACAGAAAATGAAGGACCAGCAAAAGGTTTTATTTTAGAGGCAACCAAAGATCCTAGAAGAGGTAATTTAGCAAGTTTAATAGTTAGTAGCGGTCATTTAAAATTAAATGAATTTATAATTACTTCCTCAACGTGGGGAAAAATTAAATTTTTAGAAGATGATTTAGGAAGAAAAATAGATGAAGCTTATCCTTGTAAACCAATAATAATAGGAAATTTTGAAAGTCTACCGTTACCCGGTGAAGAATTTGAAGTTGGTGATGAAAAAGATATAAAAGAAATTCAAAAAAGATTAAAAGAAAAAGAGATAAGCTTTTCTAAAAAATATATTTTTGTTTCTGAAGATAAAGAGGGAGATATGTGTTTAATTATCAAAGCCGATCACATTGGTTCTTTAGAAGCTTTAGATGGCATTTTAACTAACTTAGCTAATAAATATTCTTTAAATATCAAAATTATTAAACAAGACTTGGGTTCTCTTTCTTTTCAAGATTTAGATTTAGCTAAAGAAACAAAAGCTCTTATTTTAACTTTTAATTTAAAAAATCCTAAAATTATTCTGGAAAAAGCAAAAGAATTAAATGTAAAGATTATTGAAGGAAATGTTATTTATGAATTAGAAGAAAAATTAGAGAATTTAATTCTCTCCAAAGAAGAAGCATCTCAAAAAATAAAGGGTGAATTAGTTGTTTTAGCTACTTTTAATAAAACAAAAACTAAAAAAACAGTTGGTGGAAAAGTTGAATTAGGAAAAATAAAATTAGGAGATAGGATTATAATTTTAAGAGGAGAAGAAATGATAGGAAAAGGAAGGATAATTAGCCTCGAAAAAAATAGGATTCCAGCTGAAGAAGTTCAAGAAGGAGAACTTTGTGGGTTGATAATTGAAACAACAAAAGATATTGAAATTAATGATATAATAAGAGTAGAATGACAATGGAGAAATTAAATAAAATTTTAATTGGTTTAGTTCTTTTAAGTTTTTTTATGTTTTTTCTTTTTCTTAATCTTAATTATGTAAGAAAATATCCAGAAGTATTTACGCCTTCGGAAACAATTGAAGTTTATACTACCTCAGAAACACCTTATTTTCCTCAAACTACTTCTTCTCCTTCAAACTATTAAAAACAAGAGAAGCAACCTGAAAAGGATTGAAAGAAACAACAGGATGATAAAAAATTTCAAGCGTTCCGATATCGCTAGTTAATTTATCTATTTCTCCTCTATCTACAAATAAACCAAAGTTAGATATAAAATTAGATTTATAAAAATATATCATGTTAAAAGATTGGACACTTGATTTAATAAGAATTTCAATTACCTTCCATATTAATTGAGCATTCTTTTTTAAATCTCCGTAAAAATTAAATTCATTGTTCCTTAATGGTGTTAAAGGAAACCAAATTTTAAAATTATCAGTTTCAAAACCAAGCTCTAAATTTTTCATTAATAAAAAATAATCATCTAAATAATTTGAATGATATTCTTTTTGGTAATTATCTAATTTTTGTTTTAAATCTACAATTCTAAAAGGATGATGATAAAAAGCTAAAAGTTGAAAATGAGGGTGATAAATACTTGCTCCAGCACGAAAATGATAGTTCCAGATTAAAATATGGGTTGAAGTTTGAAAATTATTTTCTATTTTTTCAAACCATTCAAAACTTAAATCAATTGCTGAAGAAAAATCTTCAAAAGTTAAATCATCAAAGTCATGTTTCTTAAAGTAAAGAACACTATGAAAAGGAGCCATTTTAGCAATATTAGCAACAATTTTTACTTTATCATTTTCTAAAATTCCCAATTCGTCAGCAAGAGTATTCTTATCACCGTTACAAAAAGGATCATAAAAATCTTTAATAACGTTAACTTTCATATGAATTCCTCTTTTTTTTCTTGAAATATTAAAGATTGTTTCTCTTTGAAGAATTTTATCTCTTATAATTGTCACCGTTTGTTTTTCTAAATCAGGATTAATTTCTTTAATTTTTTTATCAAGGTTTATCTCGTATTCAAAAATTTCAAAAATTCTATTAAAAACTTCTTCAATTTTTTTATCTTTTTTTATTTTATCTTCAATTAATCTTTTCATCTATTGTTAAAAAATAATCCTTTGGTAAGTTAAGCTCATTAGGTAGATAAAGTCTCAATTTTTCTAAAATTATTTTAAAGGCTTTTTTCATTTTTTCAACAATAATTAATTCTTTCTTTTCCCATTTATCCAAAATTATGAAACTAGCCTTTAGCCTTTTCTTTCTTTGAATACCAATTCTCATTCGCCAAAAATTAAATGTTTTTAAATTTTTAAAAATTGAATCAACTCCTTTATGACCTGCTGATTTTTTTCCGAAAGAAAATTTAAAATAAGGAAAAATAATATCTGCCTCATCATGAATAACTAAAACATTTTCCGTTTTTAAATTAAATTTATCTAACAATTCTTTTAAACCACGACCACTTTCATTCATGTAACCTCGATTGGAGGCTAAAATTAAATTATCAAAGTAATCATAGTAAGAATATTTAAGATTTTTTTTATCTTTAAGATAAAAATCAATTAAATCTTTACCAATATTATGTCTTGTGTTTTTAAATTCGTCGCCTTCATTACCTAAACCATAAATTAGCTTAACTTTTTTTTCTTTCATTTTCTAAATTATAATATATTTAAATGAATGAACTTATTCCCAAAATCGGTTTAGAAATTCATTTAGAACTTTCGACAAAAACAAAACTTTTTTGTAGTTGTAAGAATGATCCTTATGAAACTGAACCAAATAAAAACATTTGTGAGGTTTGCACGGGACAACCAGGTGTTTTGCCAGTTTTAAACAAACAAGCAGTAGTTTTTGCTTATTCTTTAGCGAAAGCTTTAAAAATGAAAATCAATAATCCTTCTTATTTTGCTCGAAAACATTATTTTTATCCTGATTTACCTAAAAATTATCAGATCTCTCAATATGAAAGGCCATTAGGAGAAAATGGAGTATTTGAAATTTTTCGAGAAAAAATTAAAAAAGAAATAAGAATTAGAAGAATCCATCTTGAAGAAGATACGGGAAGGAATGTTCATTTTGGAAATTATAGCTTAGTTGACTTCAATAGATCGGGAGTTCCTCTAATTGAAATTGTAACTGAACCTGATTTAAGAAATTCAGATGAAGTTGAAGCTTTTGCTGAAGAGTTAGTTCTTTTAATAAGGTTTTTAAAAATTTCCGAGGCTGATGCTGAAAAGGGACAAATAAGATTTGAGGCTAACATATCTTTAGCTCCAGGAGAAGAATTGGGAACTAAAGTTGAAATCAAAAATATTAATTCAATTAGAGCTTTGGTTGAAGCAGTTGACTATGAAATAGTAAGACAAAAAGATGCTATTAAAAGAGGCGAAAAGATTGTTAGAGAAACAAGGGGCTATGATGAATTTAAAAAAATAACTTTTTCCCAAAGATGGAAAGAAGAAGCAGAAGATTATCGGTATTTTCCTGAACCAGATTTACCTCCTTTAGTAATTACTAAAGAAATAGAAGAAAGTGTTTTAACTATTGAAACTCCAAGTGAATACAAAAAAAGGTTGATAGAGGAATATTCTCTTTCTTTAAAAGAAGCTGAAATTTTAAATAGATATCGTTTTTTGGGTCATTTTTTTGAAGAAGCCTTTTCTGAATTAATCGGATTAATCAAAAAAAGAGAAAAAACTAGAGATCTTTTAGTTAATTATCTCCTTAATGATCTTTGGGGATTGATCCAAAAATTAAATATTGAATTTACAGAAAAACTAATTTCTCCTCACGAGATAGCTCATCTTCTTTATCTTTTAGAAACAAACAAAATTTCTTCTCGTTTAGTAAAAGAAGCAATGGAAATTGCTTTAACTCAAAATGTAAAAATCGAGGATTTTATAAAAGATAAAGAGATGATAAGTGATGCTGAAATTTTAAATGAAATAGTTAACAAAGTTTTAGAAAAATATCCTCAAAGTATTGAAGATTATTTAAATGGAGAAGAAAAAGCTTTAGAATTTATTATCGGACAAATAATGCGAGAAACAAAGGGTCAAGCTAATCCTCAGGTAGTTAGAGAAATAATTAAAGATAAACTAAGAGAAACAAAAAATGACTAAAGAAAAATTAATTCTCCTCCAATTTTTGGAGAACTGTCTTTGATTTAAAAGAAAAAAGAAAAGAATTAGAAAACCTTAAAAAAATTGTTGAGGAAAAGAAAGATTCATTTTGGCAAGAAAGTGAAGCTTTAACTATTTTAGAAAAAATAGAATTTTTAGAAAACCTGTTTGTTCTCTTTAAAAAAATTCAAGACTCAGACGATTATGAACTTAGAAAAAATCTAAAAGAACTTATGAAAAATTATCTTTTTAAAGAAAAATATGATCAATCAAAAACAATCTTATCAATTTATGCCGGGGTTGGGGGAAGGGATGCTGAAGATTGGGTAAGAATTCTAAGCAGAATGTATGAAAAATTTTTTGAAAGAATGGATTGGAGTTATTTATGGCTCGATGAAACAAAAAATGAATATGATGGCTATAAATTTATTAGTTTTCAGATAGATGAAGAATTTTCTTATGGAATTTTAAAACTAGAAAAAGGGGTTCATCGCTTAGTAAGAAGATCTCCGTTTTCTGCTCAAAAATTAAGACACACAAGTTTTGCTTATGTTGAAGTCTTACCTCTTATCGAAAAACCGGAATTTAAAATAGATGAAAAAGATATTGAAATCCAAACTTTTCGATCAAGTGGAAGAGGTGGTCAAAATGTAAACAAAGTTGAAACAGCTGTGAGAGTTATTTATAAACCGCTTAATATAACTGTTGTTTCTCAAAATGAAAGATATCAGCATCGAAATAGAGAAATAGCTCTCAAAATTCTTTATTCTAAAATTCAAAGCATTCTTGAGGAAAAACACAAGAAAGAAATTGAAGAACTAAAAGGAGAAAAGATTGAAATTGGTTGGGGAAATCAAATTAGATCATACGTTTTCGATCCTTATAAATTGGTGAAAGATCATCGAACAAATCAGGAAACAAATAAGCTAGAAGAAGTTCTTGATGGAAAACTTGAATTAATAAATTATTATGGACCAATAATTAGGTTTCTTGTGGTAAAATAGTTGATAATGATAGTTTTTAAAAATGTAACGAAAATTTTTGACGGTAAAATAGTTGCTTTAGAAAATATAAGTTTTGAAATAAAAAGTGGAGAGTTTGTTCTAATTATTGGAAGATCGGGAGCAGGGAAAAGCACAATTATCAGATTAATCAATCGAGAAATTGAGCCAACGAGGGGTGAAATATATTACAAAAATTTAAAAATATCTAATATAAATGGAAGAAAGAAAAGAGAACTAAGACGAAAAATCGTTACTATCTTTCAAGATTTTAAGCTTTTAAATAAAAAAACCGTTTGGGAAAACCTTCTTCTGCCCATAGAAATTTGGGGTGAAAATGGAGAAAAAATGAAAGATAAAATTTATCAATTGACTGAAAAATTAAATTTAAAAAATAAACTTTTTCAAAAAGCTGAAACACTTTCGGGAGGAGAAAAACAAAAATTGTGTTTAATTCGCGGGCTTCTTTTTAATCCTGAGGTTATTTTAGCTGATGAACCAACTGGCAATTTAGATCCCTTAAGTGCTTTTGAAATTTTAGAAATTCTAAAGCAACTCAATAAAGAAGGAATTACTATTATTTTAGCTACTCATAATAAAGAAATTGTAAATAGTTTAAGAAAAAGAGTTATAACTTTAGAAGCCGGCAAAATAATAAAAGACGAAAATCCTGGAACTTACTCAATTTTTTAAAAATGAAATACTTAATAAATGTTTTTAAAAGAGGTTTAATCCAAGGTTGGTATTTAATTTTTAATGAATTTTCTATAACCTTTACTAATTTTTTAACGACTATTTTAATTTCCTATCTTCTTTGGTTCTCTGTTTTTGTTTTTTATTTTTCTAATCAATTCTTAAGTTACCTTCAAGATAGATTAGATTTTTCTATTTATTTCAAACCTGAAACATCAAGAGAAGAAATTGAAAAAATTCAAAGAATTATTATTAACTTTCCTGGCGTCGAAAGGGTTGAGTTTATTTCTCATGAGGTTGCTCTAGAAAAATTTAAACAAGAATCGAAAATAAATCCTGTAATTGAAAGAGCCTTAAGTGAATTAAAAATCAATCCTTTAGTTGATTATTTAATCGTCAAAGCAAAAACTTCTGATGTATATTTAAAAATAAGTGATTATCTTTTAAAATCACCCTATAATGAGAAAATTGATTATATAAGTTATTTTGAAAATCAAAAAGTAATAAAAAGAGTAATTAGTTTTTCTAATTACTTAAAAATCATTACTTTGGGAATTATTGTTGTAAGTTGGTTGTTTGCTGGCTTGATAATTTTTAATAACCTTTATGTTTCCATCTCCAATCTAAAGGAAGAAATAGAAATCTTACAACTTTTAGGAGCGGGGAATTGGTTTATTCGATCTCCATTTATTTTTTATACCTTGTTTTTTTCTTTAATTAGCTATATAATTTCTATAGGTGGTTTAATAATATTTCTGGAAAAAACAAAAAGTTTTTGGCCGCTAGTTTTATCAAATTTTTCATTGTATCATTTTGTCTTAGAAAATTTTCTCAAATTAAATTTAATAATTTTTGGTTTAATAATTTTTATTAATCTTTCATCAACCTTGATTTCAATTCAAAAACATTTAAGATTATGAAAAATAAAAAAGATTTAATTGAAAAAATAAAGAAAGAAAGAACTTTAGTTTTAATTAAACCTGACGGAGTAGAAAGAGGATTAGTCGGATCGATTATTTCTCGTTTTGAAAGAGCTGGATTAAGGATTGTTGGTTTAGGAATTGTTAAACCCTCAAAAAAATTAATTGATAAACATTATCCCAAAACAAAAGAATGGATTGAGAATTTAGGCAATAACCTTTTAAGAACAGCAGAAGAGTTCCAGATCGAAATTGATTTGAAAAAAGATTATAAAGTAAATAATACCTATGAGCTTGGTTTAAAAATAAGAAATTGGCTAATAGATTTTATGTCTTCTGGACCTATTGTAAAGATTGCGTTAGAAGGTGTTCATGCTGTTAAAATTGTAAGAAAGTTAGTAGGTAAAACAGTTCCATTTCTAGCTGAACCGGGAACAATAAGAGGTGATTATTCTATTGATTCTCCAATTTTAGCTAATTTGGAAGAAAGACCTATAAAAAATTTAATTCATGCTTCTGGTTCACCGGAAGAGGCTGAATATGAAATAAAACTTTGGTTTAAAGAGGACGAATTAATTGAATAATAAAAATGGTTGTTCCAACAAAAAAACTTTCTCGATCTCGATATAAGAAAAGAAGATATCAAAAGGAAAAAATAAAAAAAATCCAACTTCAACCATGTAAAAATTGCGGAAAGCTTATTTTAGCTCATCGAGTTTGTCCTGAATGTGGTTATTATAAAGGAAGGTTAGTTATTGCTCCTAAAATAAAAAAAGAAAAAAAATAAATGTCTAGTAGACATCTTGGTAGAATTATAGCTTTACAAACTCTCTATGAGTGGAGTTTTTGGGATTATCCAAAAGATAAATGGAAAGATTTTTTTGAAAAAAATTTAAAAGAATTTGGACAGGAGCTCGAAAATTATGATTTTTCTAAAAAAATTATTGAGGGGGTTGTAAATAATTTAGAATTTATAGATAATATAATTAAACAAAGTTCCAAAAATTGGCCATTTGAGCACATTCCTTTGATGGAGAAAAATATTCTAAGAATTGCTATTTATGAAATTTATTTTCAAAATAAAGATGAAGTTCCTGTAAAAGTTGCTATTAATGAAGCAATTGAATTAGCTAAAAATTTTATTACCGAAGCTTCGGCTAAATTTATTAATGGAGTTTTAGGAACAGTATATGAAAACTATCAAAAAATAAATAATGACAAATAAACTTCTCAAAATAGATAGGATAGAAGAAGTTTTTGGTATTAAAATAAAAGATCCCTTAATTTGGTTAAGCGCCGTTATCCATAAATCTTGGATTTTTTACTATAAGAAACATGATGTCCCTAATAATGAAAGATTAGAATTTTTAGGAGATTCTGTTCTTCAACTTATAACTTCTCAATATCTTTTTGAAAAATATCCTCATTTAACCGAAGGAGAACTTTCTCTTTTAAGAGCAAATTTAGTAAAGAGAGAAAGGTTAGGTAAAATCGCTTCTAACCTTAAATTAGACAAAATAATCAATATGTCACCTAATTTAGATGAAAGAGGAAAGATAACTGTTTTAGGAGATTCGCTTGAAGCTTTAATTGGTGCCTTATATCTAGATCAAGGAATAGAAAAAACTAAAGAATTCGTTTTAGAATTTATTCTCAAAGATGAGGATAAATATTTAAAAAAAGAAAACTTTAAAGATCCCAAAACATTACTTCAAGAAATTTTTCAGGCTAAATATAAAAAATTGCCTCTCTATAAACTTTCTGAAGTTTCCGGCCCACCACATAAAAGAAAATTTAGGGTTGAAGTTTATTTAGATGATAAAAAAATAGGAGAGGGAATAGGGAATTCAAAACAAGAAGCCGAATTTAATGCTGCTCTTCAAGCGATAAGAAATTTAGAAAAATGAATTATCTCCGATCTTATGAAATTATAAATTTTTTGTCATATAATGATTGAATTGGGTCGGAAATTAATTAAAATTTAAAAATGAAAAAATTGCTCCTTGGTTTATTAATTTTTGCTTTATTTTTTACTTTAGGGGTCGGGATCAAAAATTTTGCCCTTAGTCAGAATGATGAAAATGATGAAGAGAAGGTTGAAGCCCCCAAAATTGAGAAATTTATGAAAAAGCAGATGGAAAAAGTAATGAATCAAATTGAAAAAATTACTGAAGAAATGGGAAAGGTTCCTAAGCGTTGGGGAAGGCAAAACTTTTTCGTTCTCAATCCAGCAAACGAAGTAATGGCTGGTGGCACTTTGGAAAATGTTACTTCAACTGGATTTACTTTAAATTCAAATGGCTTTCGAACAAATTGGGTCATTGTTACCAGTACAAAGGTGGTTGGCTTAAATAAGCAAGAATTAAATGTAACTAATCTTCAAGAAAATTCACCTGTTAGAATTAAGGGAAAATTTGATGGTCAAAATTTAATTGCTGAAGTTATTATAGTTCTTCAGCCTGTTCAGGTTTCAACTCCACAACTTCAAAATCTTCTGCTTCAAATTATAAATATGCTTAGAGAAAGAGGTGTTGATGTTAATCCTATCTTGCAACAACTTCAAATACCAACAACTACTCAATAACAATTTTATTAGCAAAATGTTATAATAATGTATAATCATTAAACAAATTTTTAAAACACAAATGAAAAAAATATTTTTATTTCTTTATTTGCATATTATTATTATATTTTTCTTTCTTTTTTTCTTTCTTTAGCTCAAACATATAAAGCAAAAATAGTTAATTATCCTATAACTTTAGAAATCAAAAAAGAAAATGATAAGATTATAGGAAGATATAAATATGATAGAATAGGGAAGTGGCTTAAACTTGAAGGTAAAATTTCTTCTTCGAGTAATAGAGTAATTATTAATGAATATGATGAAAATAATAAAAATACAGGATATTTTATAGGAATAATATCTAAGGATAAAACAAAGATAAAACTTTTAAGTTGGGTGGATAAAACAAAGAAAAATAGAAGATTGATAGTTTATTCTCCTTGGATTAAATTAGAAGAGAAACAAATAAAAACAGCTAAGATTAGAAAGTATAAGATGGAGGATAATGATGAAATTATCACGTTCGATCTTTTTATTTCTAAAAATTATCCTCATGTTTATGTAGAATACCTAAAAAAATCAATATTATCAAAATCAATATTATAGGCAAATTAATGATAAAAATTATGGGTTTTATGATTATGTATTTGATTTAACTTTTTCTCCTGATAGTTCTAGATATGGGTTTATGTATATAAAAGATGGTAAATATTACATTCAAATAAATGATAAAACCTACGGACCTTATGATAAAGCAGTATTTACTTTTACAAAGGAAAGCAAAGCATTTATAGGATATATTAAAGATAAAGAATTGGTTATTGAAGAAGTGGAGTAAAGATTCTAAAATTTTTAATCGTTTTGTATTTATTAGTTGAGACTCTATTTAAGATAATATTTTTTCTTTAAATCTTCCTCGGCTTTTTTTTCAATTTGTTCTATTTTCTCTTCACTCGCTAAAGCTAGAGTTTTTAATTCTTCTTCGGGAAGGTTTTTTAATTCTTCAGCTCTTTTTAATAAATATTCTCGATTATTTTTTTGCGGATCATCAATAACTTCTTCCAATAAAGCTTTTAGAATCCAACCTACTTTTGGTCCTTGTGGTACTCCAAGATTTAAAATATCATAACCATTTATTTTTAGCATTGTTGGCTTAATAGGTTCTCTTTTTACTTTTTCTATTAAAAATTTTAGATATCTTAATCGATAAGGAACCGGTTTAGGAACTCCTGAACCTATTCTATCTGCTTCTCTCAATTTAAATAAATCTTCTAAATTTTCTTCACCAACTCTTCTTATAAATCTTCTTACCGCTGAAGGTGTAACTTTTTCAATTTCAAAATAAAACATATGATGCCTAATAAGATGAGTAACTTTTTTAATTAATTCTTTAGGATATCTTAATCTTTCTAAAATTTTTTTTGTCATTTTAGTCCCAACAATTTCATGATTATAAAAAGTAGCATCAGGTCCCTCACCTTTTTTGGTTAAAACTTTACCAATATCATGAAAAAGAGCTGCAAGTCTAAGATGGAGGGGATAATTCTTTTTAATAGCATATTCAAGAGATTTTAAAGAATGGGTATAAATATCATATTTATGATGCTTATTTTGGGTTACTCCATAACAAGCAGCAAGTTCAGGTAAAATTTCTTGAAGAAGACTTGTTTGTCTCATAAGTTCAATTCCTTTTATTCCGTTTTTTGCCATTAAAATTTTATTAAATTCATCTCTAATTCTTTCGTTAGCTATGTAGTTAATTAATTCTTTATTTTGAGAAATAGCTTCAAAAGTTCTTTTTTCTATTTCAAAATCAAGTTCAGTAGCTAAGCGAATGGCTCTCATCATTCGAAGAGCATCTTCATAAAATCTTTCCTCTGGTTTACCAATACTTCTAATAATTTTATTTTTCAAATCTTTTAAACCGTCAAAAAAATCAATTATTTTTCCATCAAAACCTAAACAAAGAGCATTGATGGTAAAATCTCTCCTTTTTAAATCCTCCTCCAATTTATCAGTAAAAACAACCTCATCAGGTCTTCGAAAATCTGAATATTTTCCTTCGATTCTAAAAGTCGTAACTTCAATAACTTTTAAACTAAAATCTTGAGAATCTGTTTTAACTCCAACTGTTCCAAATCTATTTTCATAAAAAGCTTTATCACCAAATATTTTCAAAATCTCTTCAGGCCTAGCATTTGTAGTAATATCCCAATCTTTTGGCTTTCTTTTTAAAATAAGATCCCTAACACAACCACCAACAAGCCAAGCTTCATAACCTTCTTTGATCAATTTATTCCAAACTTCTAAAACTTCAGGGGGTAGGGAAAAGATATTTATTTTTTTGTTCATTGTTTTTAGTCACGAACTATTGCGAACAAATTCGCGTATCTTTGCGTCCATTCGCGTTTTATTTATTCGCTTCCATTCGCGTTTGTTTTATTTATTCGTGTCCATTCGCGTTTTAATAATTTTAGCGGTGGACGGGATTCGAACCCGCGACCTTCTCCTTGGGAAGGAGACGTTCTTCCGCTGAACTACCACCGCTTTTTAAAAATCATCTTCCCGTTTTAATTTTACAAAATTTTAAATTAAAATTAAAATTAATTAAAAAGGTCTTAATTAAAAATCAAAAGAAATGCCACAAGAAAATGAAATTTTAAATAGATTCATAGATTATTTAACCTCCAAATTAGACGAAACTTTAAAAGTTCTTTCTGATGAGGAGTTCAACAACAGAATAAAAATATTTGAAGAAAAAATAAAATCAGTTTCTTTAGAAGAGGATCCCAAAGAAGCATTCTTATCTTTTAAGAATTATTTTTATGAAGTTTACGGTGATATAGTTAAAGATGAAAAATTTCTCGAAAACACTATCATCGAATTTTTATCTAATTTCCTTCAATTAAACCCTGAAGAGATTGAAAAAAGATTAAAAGAGATTTTAGGCTAATTAATTTAAAGTTCGTAAAAGAATCATTTTACGAACTTTATTATTTCTCTTTTCAATTAAAAAGGAAATGGAGTATAGGTTCCCGTAGGTCTAATAATAGGAGCATTAGGAATAGTTCCTGTAGGTCTTCTTCCTATAAAATTTACAATTAAATTTGGAACAAAAAGAGAAGCTACAAGAAAAATCATTCCTAAAACAATATAAATAATTATCTTGTTCGTTTCTTTAATTTTGTCTACGCTTTGAGCAAAAAGATAATTTTTAAAAGCTAAATAAAAAAATAGGCCACCGGCACCAATGAAAATAGTTCCGAATAAAAAATTATAAAATCTTTCAAAGATTGTTAAAAGAGTTAAACTTTCTTCCATTTTGTTTTGATTTAAAATAAATTTTAAAATAAAAAAATGAATTTTTTAAATTGGAAAAAAGTTTATTTAGTAGGTATTAAAGGTGTTGGTCTTACTGGGTTAGCTAAAATTTTAAAAGACTTAAAAATAAAAGTGGTTGGTTCCGATACTTCAGAAAAATTTTTTACCGATGAAGTTTTAAAAAAAGAAAAAATTAGATATTACGAAGGTTTTAAAGAAAAAAATCTTAAAAACGAACTACCAATAGATGCTATAATTTCTTCGGTTGCTTACCTTCTTCCCTCCTCAGAAAATGTTGAAATAAAATTAGCTCAAAAATTAAACATTCCAATTTATTCTTATCCTCAAGCTCTATCACAAATTTTTAACGAATCATTCGGAATTGCTATTTGTGGAAGTCATGGAAAAAGTTCAACAACTGCTGTCTTAGGTACAATTTTAAAAAAATTAAATTTCGATCCTACAGTTTTAGTTGGTTCAGAGGTAATCGAGTGGAAAAGTAATTCTCTTATCAGCAAAAATTTTAGAAAGAAAATTGAATTTTTAAAAAATAATGAAAGTAGATTAGAAGACTTAAATTGGTTAAGAAAAAACATAAATAAATTACCAATTTTTGTAATTGAGGCTGATGAATATAGAGAGGCTTTTCTTAATTATTTTCCTCGCGTTATTATCCTTACTAATATAGACTATGATCATCCAGATTATTTCTCTAACTACCAAAGCTATAAAAAGGCTTATGAAAAATTTATTTTAAATCTAAAACCACCAAAGATTTTAATAACTTATGAAAATATCAAAACTCCACCTAGCATAAGATATTATAAATTAAAATTTAATCCCAAAATAAAGCTTCCCTTCCCTATTCCTGGAAAACATTTTCAAAAAAATCTTCAACTTCTTTATAAATTTTTTAAAATTTTTAAAATTTCTTCAAAAAATTTTCTTAGATATTTAAGTTTATATAAAGGAATAAAAAGAAGATTTGAGATTATTAAAAAAACAAAAAAACTTGTTTTGATTGATGATTATGCTCATCATCCTAACGAAATCTACAGTTTTTACAAAAGTCTTCAAATAAAATTTCCCGATTATAAAAAATTTTTAATTTTCCAACCACACACCTTTACCCGTACTCATTTTTTGTTTAATGAATTTCTAAAAATTTTCCAAAAAATTAAAAAAGATAAATCAGTAAATCTTCTTATCTTTAAAACTTTTCCTTCTGCTCGAGAAAAAGAAATAATTTTAAAAATTAAAAAACTAAAAAGCGATAGGGACCTTGTTCAAAAATTAAACCTTCCTTATTTTGAAACTGAGAAAGAAATAATAAAATTTTTAAAACAAAAATTAAAAGATAAAGAGAAGAAGCTAATAGCATCTATAGGAGCTGGTGATGTTTATAAAATTTTAGAAAAAATAGCTAAAATTTAAATAATGGAACTACAATTTAAATCACAACCAGGAACAGAAAAATTTATTAGAAGATTTGAAAAAGAGCACTTAAGAACAGAAAAAAAAATATTAGAACCTGAGGAAGCAAAAGAAAAAATAAGGATATCTCTAGAAAGAATCCAAAAAGAAATTGAGGAGGATATTAAAAGAGAAGAAGCTTTCCATCCATCAGTTTCTCCTTCAACTTTAGCACAAATTAATAATATCTTATCTCAAGCTCTTCAAATAGCTTTAGAAGAAGGAGTTGAAGAAGCAATAAAGTTTATTATAAGCACCGGCCATCCTTATCTTATCGATGCTTTTCATGATATTTTAATTGAACACTTTTTTGAAGTTTTAGTAAAGAGTGGTAAAATAAAGGAAATAAAATAAAATCTGTTTAAAAATGGAATTAAAACCCTTTTATTACTTTCTTTTAGGGTTTATTACTACTCTAGGTATTTTTATCATCTTTTTAGTTTTTTGGTTAATTAAAAAACAAAGAGAAAAAAAGAAAATTAATTTAGCTTTCAACTATGCTCTTTTGCTTGTAGAAATTCCTAAATATGTTTATACTCAAATTTCAAGTCAAGAACCAAGATTGAGAATAATTGAAGAGTTAACAAACTTTGAAAATTTTTTGGCAACTCTTTCAAAATTGAAACATCCGGTTGTTTTTGAAGTTGCTCTTCCTCACGTAGGCGAAGAAATATTTTTCTTTGTTGCTGTTCCTCGAAATGAAATAGAATTTATCAGAAAAACAATAAGAGGGTTTTGGCCAGGAGCAGAAGTTATTCTTTATAAAACTGATTATAATATCTTTAATCCGGAGGGCTATTCTTTGGCTTCTTATTTAAAACTAAAAAATCATTTTTATCTTCCAATTAAAACTTATCAACAAATAGCTCAATCAAACATAGATCCATTTGATGCTTTCCTTTCAAGTTTCACTAAATTAAAAAAAGTAGGCGAAGGTTTAGCCCTTCAAATCATTTTAAAACCAGTCCCATCTTCAGTAAATAAATCTATCTTTGAAAAAATAAAAAAATTAAGAGAGGGAAAAAAATTAGATGAAGTATTAGATGAATCGAATAAATCTTGGATTGTTGAAGAACTTAAAAAAGCTCTTTCTCCAAAATCATTTTATGAAGCTGCTACCTATTCTTATCTCAAAAAAGAAAAAAATGAAGCCGAAGAAAAAATTGCTCCTAAACCTGTAGAAGAAATATCAATTAAAATGTTAGAAACAAAAGCCGTTAAACCCCTTTTTGAAGCAAATATAAGAATTGTTGCTTCAGCCAATGATATAGTAACAACCGAAAAAATCTTAACTTCTGCTGAAAATGCTTTTCTTCAATTTAACAACCCGCCATTTAATGAATTTGTTGTGGTTAGACCTACTAAAAATAAATTAAAAAAACTCATTTATGAATATTCATTTAGATTATTTAATTCTAAACAAAAAGTTCTTCTAAATACTGAAGAAATTGCTTCTCTTTGCCACTTCCCTATCTCATATTCAAAAAATCCATTAATACATTGGTTAAAATCAAGAACAGCGCCGCCACCTCCCAACTTACCAAAAGAAGGAATTATTTTAGGAAAAAGTTTTTATCAAGGTGAAGAAGCAATTGTAAAAATAAAAAAAGAAGATAGAAGAAGACATATTTACATTATAGGTCAAACAGGAACAGGTAAAACAACTCTTCTTAAAAATATGATTGAACAAGATATTAAAAACGGAGATGGTGTATGTTTTATTGATCCTCATGGTGATGTTGCGCAAGAAATTTTAGGTTTAATTCCTGATGAAAGAATTGATGATGTAATTTACTTTAATCCTCAGGATACAAGAATGCCTATTGGTTTTAATATTTTAGAATATGATAAAAGAAGACCTGAAGATAAAACTCGAATTATTAATATGATTATTGAAATTATCGGTAAAATTTATAACCTTGAAGTTACTGGTGGACCACTCTTTGAACAGTACTTAAGAAATGCCCTTCTTCTTTTAATGGATAATCCTGATTGGGGTCATACTCTCTTAGATGTTTCAACTGTTTTTGTTAATGAATCATTTAGAAATAAACTTCTATCCTTATGCAAAAATTATCCAGTTATTGAGTTTTGGAGAGAGCAAGCTGTTCGAGCTCAAAGAGAGCTCGCCTTAGATGAAATGATAACGTGGGTGACTTCTAAACTTAATCCATTTACAACTAATGATTATATTCGACCTATAATTTGTCAACCAAAATCAAAAATTAATTTTCGAGATATTTTAGATAACAAAAAAATTTTTATAGCTAATTTAACTAAGGGGGTTTTGGGAGAAACAAGTTGTTATATTATGGGAATGCTTTTAATTGCTAAAATTTTAATCGCTGCTTATTCAAGAACAGAAATTCCTGAATCCCAAAGAAAAGATTTTTATCTCTATATTGATGAATTTCAAAATTTTGCTTTTGATAGTGTAGCGGGAATTTTATCCGAAGCAAGAAAATTTAGACTTTCAATGATTTTTGCTCATCAATATGTTAAACAGCTTCCTGAAAAAATAATCAATTCTGTTTTTGGAAATGTCGGAACAATTATTTCTTTTAGAATAGGTGCTGAAGATGCTGACTTTTTAGAAAAGATTTTTGCTCCTACTTTTTCAAAATTAGATTTAGTAAATATTCCTAATTATAATGCTTATATTAGACTTCTTATTGACGGGTATGTTTCTCAACCATTTAATATTCAAACATTTGCTCCTTCTCCAACCGATCTAAATAAAATAGAGAAAATCGCTGAATTAACAAACTTAAAATACGGAACACCTAAAGAGGAAATTGAAAAATTATTAGAAGAAAAATATGCTTACATTTATTAATTTTATTTCTTTAGTTTTTATCTTAGTAGGATTGATTATTATTTATTTCCTTCTAAAAAATCATTTAGAAAAATTTTTAAACCAAAAACAAACCGAGGATTATAAAAATTTTTTAGATTTGAATCAAAAATTAACCGAATTTTTTCAAAATTTTGAAAAAAATCTTCTGGAAAAATTCAAAATCCTTTCGCAAGATATTTCTTTAAGATATGAAGAAACTATTAAAAAACAAGAAAAATTCATTGAAACAAGTTCAAAATTAGAGGAGTTAGCACGAATTTTAGAAACAAGCCTTTCAGAAACTAAAGAAATAAAAACTGCTCTTCTAGGACCAAAAACAAGAGGTTATTTTGGTGAAATCATGTTAGAAGAAATTTTAAAGAATTTACCTCCAGGCTTATATGAAAAACAATATAAAATGGGTTTTGATTATGTTGATTATGTAATTAAATTTGATAATTATTTTATTCCCATTGATGCTAAATTTCCTTATGAAAAATTTAAAAATGAAAATTTAACCAATGAAGAAAATATTGAACGAAAAAAACAGCTCAAAAACAATCTCAAAGAAAAAATTTTATCTATTTCAAAAAAATATATTCAACCTCATAAAAATACTGTTGAATTTGCTTTGATGTATCTGGCTAATGAAGGTATTTTTTATGAAATTTTAAGTGATGAATATTTTGAAGAAATTTGGAGTTTAGCAAAAGAAAATAATGTTTATCTTACTTCTCCTCGAAGTTTTGAAATTTTAGTCTCTTCCCTTCTTCTTGTCCTCAAAAAACAAGAGATTGCAAAAAATTTAAATTATATTATTCAAAATTTAAATCAATTAGAAAAAGATCTCAAAATCCTTGAAGATTCTTTCGAAAAATCTTTTTTACAACTTCAGAACAGTTACAAAAATTTTCTTGAAACCTCAAAAATTTTATTAAAGTTATCTTATAATTTAAAAAATATTATTCAATTAAAAGAAGAAGAAATTAAAAATAAAATAAGGTCATTAATTTAAAATTTTTTTTCAAAAATGAGAATTGCCATAAACGGATTCGGAAGAATCGGGAGAATTTTCTTTCGGCAAGCCTTTAATCGAAATAATTTTGAAATAGTTGCTATAAATGATCTATCTGATACTCAAAATTTAGCTTACCTTTTAAAATATGATACTGTTTATGGAAAATATAATAAAAGTGTTGAAGTTAAGGATGAAAAATTAATTGTTGATGGTAAAGAGATTTTGGTTTTTAAAGAAACTGATCCAACAAAACTACCTTGGAAAGATTTAAATATAGACATAGTTGTTGAAGCAACAGGTGTTTTTACTGAATTTGAAAAAGCGAAAGCTCATTTAACTGCGGGAGCTAAAAGAGTTATTATTACTGCACCAACGAAAGATGAAATAACACCTCATTTTACTCCTGGTTTAGAAGATCTAGGTAAAATTTATTCTTTAGGCGAACAAGGTTTAATTACTTCAAATGCTTCATGCACAACAAACTCTGTTAATCCAGTTATAGCTATTTTAAATGAAAGAATAGGAGTAAAAAAAGCAATCTTAACGACAATTCACTCTTATACCAACACTCAATCAATTGTTGATAGTGTTGTTAAGGGGCATGATTTTCGTCGAGGTCGAGCTGGAGCTCAAAATATTATTCCTTCAACAACGGGAGCCGCTGAAGCAACAGTTAGAGTTTTACCCGAGATGAAAGGTAAGTTTGATGGAATATCTATAAGAGTGCCAGTAATTACAGTTTCCCTTTCAGATATTACTTTAATAACTAAAAAACCAACAACAGTTGAAGAAATTAATAATATTTTTAAAGAAGAAGCTAATTCTGATAGATGGAAAGAAATTATAAAAATAGTTGAAGATCCTGTAGTTTCCTCAGATATCATTGGCGAACCTTATGGAGCAGTTATTGATTTAACTCTAACCAAGGTTGTTGATGGAGATTTAGTTAAAGTTTTTTCTTGGTATGATAATGAGTGGGGTTATTGTGCAATGCTTTTAAAGCATATACAAAAATTACAAGAAATAATTCATTGAAGTTCTTTTAATCTTTCTGACTCTTTTAATTCTTTAAAGATAAATAAATAAAGACATAATAAGGTAAAAGTATTTAATGGCGCTAACCAAAAAGGATAATGCTTACCAAAGCTCTCAAGGATCATTAAGCTACCAAGCATACCAATCGAATACATTGCTCCATTCTTTAAATAAGCAAATTTTGTTAATAAATCGATCCCCTTAATTGTAAATTCTCTTACTACTAACGCGCCTAAACCGTTACCTAAAATAATGAGGGGAACAAATAGAGTAAATGCAAAAGCTCCTATTACTCCATCAATAGAAAAACTTGCATCAAGAACTTCGAGATAAAGAATTTTACTCCAAGCACTTAGGTTTGGATTAAGTAATTCTTTTTCTTTTTCTTCTGCATTTTTCTTAAATCCGTCAGTAATAAAAAATACAGTAGAATCTATTGAAAAAGTAAGAGCCAGCTTTGAGTTAATTTTAAAGGAAAAAGCGATTAAAATAGTAAATATTATTGAAGCAATTGCGTAAAACCATATTGATTGTCGATGAATGAACCTTTCGACTAAAAAAGCATATTTTTTCTCTTCTAAAAAAAGCCACCCTAAGAAAACAAATAAAAGATAAATACCCCCTGCTGAAAGCAAAAGACTTTGAGATTTTTCGATATAATTTTGAATTGTAGGGTCATTTGAAAAGACGAATGTAATTATTTGAACAAAACTTAATTTTGGATTGGTTAGCTATACTATTAAAAAGGTAAAATACCCCTCATTATAAAAACAGCAAAAAGTAACCTCCACAAAAGAAAAAATCGTCTAAATCTTTCGGGCAGACTTTTTAAGACGTGAGCATTTATTACCGCATTAT
>JAUQOT010000026.1 GCA_030550735.1 Patescibacteria group bacterium | reverse complement strand
CAATAATTATAAATTTTTTCTTCAAAATCAAAAGGAGAATATCTTGTTGTGTTTTTTAAATAATCTTTTGTCATTTTTTGATATTTTATCATAGAGTTAAAATAATATTAAGGTGGGGTGGCAGAACTGGGATTGCGCCGGTCTCGAAAACCGGTGGCCATTAGGGCCGTGAGGGTTCGAATCCCTCCCCCACCGCCATTTTTTTAGATGTTTTTTATTCTCTAAATTGAATTTCTCTAAATTTGCTTATCTCCTTAACTAAAATCTCTAATTCTTTTAAACTTATATGTTGCTCAGTATCAGTTTCTGAGTTTCCTGCTTCAATTAAAATTCCATCATAAAGATAATTTTTATCGTTTATTTTCATTTTCATTGCTTTAATTGTTGCTGGAAGAATTTTTTCTCTCATTATTGGTCCATGGGAATGCGAGGGATCAAAAAAAAGTAAACAACCGGTTTTTTGTTTCACTTTTTGAGCCAGAAAATGAACCGGAGCGTTTCTATAATTTCTTTTTTCAGGAATATCAACACCACGATGAATTAAAAAAATTCTTTCAGGTTCTAAATCCGCATAACTTACTAAACCTTCCCAAGTTTTTTCCATCGATGTTTGATTTTTATTTTTTAAATTATTAACTTTTTTCAGTTTATCACCTAACCATTTTGGGTTTTTTATTCCAAGATACCATTTATTTTTCTTTACAAAATCAGCCATTACTTTAATGGGCCAACCAAGTTGATTAACTGCTGGGTTCCAAATCATTAGTTTTTCTGGAGGAATATTTTGTTCATAAATAGGTAATTGAAGCCAAGGGTCCATAATTTCTGTAGCTACTAAAAGCTTTGTTTCTTTAACAATTTTTTTAGCTAGTTCAATACTAGGAAATTTAACTTTTTTGATATCTAATTTTTTCGTTTTTAAAAATCTCTTTTTTAGTTTGAAATAATCAAAAAAATCAATCCCCATTCCTTTTCCGCTTTTATTTAAATTTGTTCGCGATTTTAGACCAACAACTCTTGTTCCCCAGATAGCAAATTTTCCGTTGATTTTTATTTCAGCAATTTTATAAATTTCATCTAAATTTTCGTAGTTAATAGAACATGGTCCAGCTATTATTTTTACTGGATTGTTTTTCATTTTTTAGATTTTTCTAAAATTTTCGACTACATCTTTTAAACTAAAATTATTTTTTTTAAGAACTCTTTTCTTAATTTCGTTTTTTGAAAATTTTAAATTTCTTTCAAGACAAAAAGCACTGACATAATTTGACCAATCAAGATTACTTTCTAAATCAAATTTATTTAAGATTCCGTAAGCAAAAGCTCCCCTAAAGAAATCGCCCGCTCCATTTGAATTAACAATTTTTCCTTTATAAGAATTAAAAAATTTTATTTTTTTATCTATTAAAACCGAACCAAATTTTCCACATGTTAAAATATATGGCTTTTTTATTATTCTCATTAATTTTTTAACTCCGCTTCTAAAATCTTTTCCTAAGATTTTAATTGCTTCCCAAGGGAGGATTGGATAGTTTACTTTCTTTAAAATTTTTATAGTTCTTGAAGAGATTTCTGTTGAAGGATCGAAAATAATTTCTGTTTCTGGTTTTTTGTTTTTCATTAAAATATCAAAAACCTCAGAATAATGTCTATCTAAAATAATCAAATCACTAGATTTAATTAAGTTTATATTTTTAATCTTCAATTTTTGTTTTTTAATTGGTTTTTTTATTATTGATCTATCTTCTTTAGTTACAATTACTATGTTTTCTTTAGTTGTTTCGCTCAAAGAAAAAACTACTTTAATTTCTCTTTTTTTAAGCTCATTAAGAACAATCTCCCCTTCTTTATCTTTTCCTAAACATGTTATAAAAACAACATCAGCACCCATTTTTTTTAAAAAAAGCCCAGCTCTTAAAGCCGAACCCCCTAATTCATAATAGAAATCTTTAGCTACAAATTTTAAGCCATTCTTAAAATTAGTTTCTAAAAAATAAACCTTATCCAAAACTGCTTCGCCTATACATAAGATTTTCATGGTAAAAATAAAAAACGGCCTCCAGCGGGGAGGCCGTTTTTTTAAATTTTTTTTATAAAAATTAACTATACCTCCCCGCTGGAGGTTTTGAGAAAAAATAAAATGAAAAATAATTAATGAATTGTCTCATCGAATTAAAAGATATTATAAACAAAAAGAATAAAATTTAAAAATCTATTTGGGGAATATTAGTTTAAAGTATTTTTTTGATTAAAAATGGATTTTTATTAATTTTTTAGCGTTTTTTTAAGTTTAATTTTAAATTTCACAAACTTAATTCTTTTTAAAAATTTTTGTGTTATAATATTTTTATTGAAGCCCCAATAATGGGGCTTTTTAAATTAACCCAAAAATGAGTATAAGTTCGATAGGTAGATTAATTGCTGTTTTATTAATTTTCTCTAGTTTGAACACAGTTTTTTCTCCTTCTCTTGCCGAAAATCTATTTATTTTAGATAGAAACAGTTTTATTGAAGCAGGCCCAATAGTTAAACAAATTGTTTATTTTAGAATCACGGGTTACTCTTCAACTCCAGAAGAAACGGATGATACTCCTTGGATAACTGCTTATAACACACTTGCACGGGAAAATATTGTTGCTTCAAACGATCTTCCTTTTGGAACAAAAATAAGAATTCCTAGTTTATTTGGAAATAGAATTTTTGTTGTTGAAGATAGACTTAATGAAAGATTTAAAAATGTTATTGATGTTTGGTTTCCCACTAAAGAAGAAGCTTTAAATTTTGGAGCTCATGATAATGTTTTAGTTGAAATTTTAGAATAGGACTTTTTATTTTTTTTGAATTCTTGAAGAGCTGAGAGAACAACCCCTTTTTCATCCCATTCTACAACTCTATCTTTATAAACTATACTTTTTTCATTTCCTTTTCCTATTAAAACAACAATATCCCCAGCTTGAGCTAATTCTATTAGTTTATAAATTGCTTCTTTTCTATCTCCAATTATTTCTAATGGTTTTTCAAATTTATATTCATTAAGATAATTAAGAGCACCAATTTCTATCGCTTTTCTTATATTTTGTGGATCCTCATCATAGGGATCTTCGTCAGTTATAACTATATAATGACAATATTTTGCAGCAATTTCACCGATTTTCGGTCTTTTCCATTTATCTCTTACTCCTCCAGCTGAGCCAATTAAACAAAGAAGTCTTTTTGGTTTGTAAATTTCTAGAATTGTTTTATATAACTCTTCTATCGAATTTGGAGTATGAGCATAATCAATTATTACTTTAAAACCCTTAGCTTCAACAATATCCATTCTTCCAGGAAGGCCCTTAAATTCTTTAATGAGAGGGATTGCTAAAGATAGAGAAAGTCCCAAAGCTTTTAAAATAGCTAAAGAAGCTAAAATATCATAAAGAAAATTTTTTCCTACTAAAGGAGAATAAAACTCCTTATTTTCTAAATTAAATTTTATTCCTGATTTGGTGATTTTATAATTTTCTGGTCTAAGAAGGTAATTTTTATCAAAATAGGTTGCTTCGAGAGCAAAGGCTATTTTTTGTTCAGATTTAAAACTAAGAAAATAATCACTTTCATAATCATCTAAATTAACAATAATCGTTTTTTTGATTTCCTGCCCTCTTAAATTTTTGTGGTTTTTTGACTTTTCTATCGCTTTAAAAAGCTTTCCTTTTGATTTTTTGTATGCTTCATAGGAACCATGATGTTCAATATGCTCAGGATGGAGGTTTAAAAAAACAGCGATATCAAAATCAATAAAACTATGCCTATTTTGCATTAATCCTTCTGAAGTTACCTCTAAAACAGCAATTTCACAATTCTTTTCAATTGCTTTTTTTAAAAATTTTTGAAGAAAACCCCTTCCCGGCATTGTTAATCTTTCTTTTTTTTCTATTTCTTCATCTCCCACGAAAATAAAATCAGATGAAGAAAGAGCTGTTTTAAATCCTAGATTTTGAAGAAGATAGTAAGTTAAATAGGCAACTGTCGATTTTCCCTTTGTTCCCGTGATTCCTATAACAACGATTTTTTTGGAAGGAAATTTAGAAATTAAGGCGAAAAAGAAACTCCAAAGAAAATGGTAGATATTTATCAAAAACTTTGGTAGAAATTTTCTTATAAATTTTTTCATTTCTCAAATTAATTTTCAATTTTTGACCTTAAATAATTTTTAATTCCAGAAAAATTGTTTATTCCTAATTTTGGAAAAATTCCGTAAACATTTTCAGTATTTTCTAAAGTAAAATATCCCGAAGTTAGAAATCCATTTTTTGTATCAAATAAAATGTGTTCAATTGATGCCTGTTTTAATTCTTTTTCCAAAGCAACTAAAGAGTAGATTTCTTCAAGATTTAAATTAGATTCCCAATGGTTTTTATTTTTTAAAATTAATTTTAAAAAGTGAATTCTCCCCTTGCTATCTATATTTACTAATTTATCTTTTAGTCCTTCTAAAACCTTAACCTGGTTTTTAATTCTAAAAAAATCACCATCGGGATGATACCTTGACCTTAAAACAATTTCTAAATCATCCCCTTTTAAAATTCTTTTTCCGGCGGGAATAGTATATAAACTTAGCGCTTCAACTACTGGTTCTTGAAGGTTTACTTCTATACCACCAAGACCGTCTACTAATGTTTTAACTAAATAAAGATCAAAGACAACATATTTTTTAATTTCTAAACCTGTATATTCACTAACTATTTTTAAAAGATGATTTAATTCTTTTTTACCATAAAGCATATTGATTTTTACCAAATTTCCTTTTTCATCTAAAACAATTAAGTCTCGGGGAATGGAAATAACATAAATTTTTTGAGGTTTTTTTAAATTAAAATGAACAACAAAAATTGTATCTGTGTTTTCACTTCCAATATAACCTGGTCCAGGTTTTCCAAGAAAAAGTAAGTTTATTTCATCGGTTCTTTTGTTTAAGGTGCTATTTTTGTTTGAATAAACAACTTCTATTTTAGGAATTTTTGAAAAAATTAAAATTATTAAAAAAATTAGAGCCAAAATAAAAATCCATCCCCAAATAAAAAAACCTTTCATTTTTCCTTTAATTATACTCTAAAATTTGAAACTCAAAATCGTTGTTGTAGGTTATTTTTAATTTATCCCCTCTTTTAATTTTTTCTTGAAGAATTAAATCAGCTAACTTGTTTTTTATTAATTCATCAATTTTTCTTTTAAGTGGTCTAGCACCAAAAATAGGATCAGTTCCTCTTTTAACTAATTCTTCAATAGCTAAATTATCAATCTCCATATCTATTCCGTGTTTAAGGAGAACTTCGGTTTTTAGATCATTAAGCATAATTTGAGCTATTTTAAATAATTCGTTAAAACCAAGAGGTTTATAAACAATAACATTATCAAATCGGTTTATTAATTCTACGGAAAATATAGGCGTTAATTTACTTTTAATATTTTCGGTTATTTCTTCAAGGGGTAAATTGTTTTCAATAGCTTTTTTTATTTCTTCAGAATAAGCATTAGAAGTACAAATAATTAAAGAATGTCTAAAATCAACATCTCTTCCTAAACCATCTTTTATTAGTCCTTCATCAAATATCGGCAAGAAAATTTTTAAAATCGTTGGATGAGTTTTTTCAAATTCATCAAGCAAAATAAGAGAATAAGGATTTTGTCTTAGAGGT
>JAUQOT010000004.1 GCA_030550735.1 Patescibacteria group bacterium | reverse complement strand
CATCTTCAAGGATTCACTCCAGAAACACCATTAGAAAAAGCTCTTTACTCTTGTGAAGAAATAACTGGTCTTATTGTCGCAACTGCTTTAGTTATGCCTAATAAGAAACTTTCCGAAGTAACTGTTGGAAGAGTTTTAAATAAATTTAAAGAGCCCAGTTTTGCCAAAGGAGTTAATCGGGAAATAATTTTAAAAGCAGAAGAAATGTTGGGTCTCAAACTTGAAGAACTTGCTGAAATAGCCCTTAAATCGATGCAAGAAATAAGCGAAGAATTGGGGTTGTAAAATTAAATGGTAATAAGAAAAAAATTTTATTTTCTTATAAGTGGAGCACTGATTATTTTATTAGGATCTTTAATTTATCTAAAATTAGCTGAACTTCCGTTTAAAAGACAGGAAAAGACTTCTACTCCAATAATATCCACTTCCTCCAATAAAGAATTAATAATTCAAACTTCAACTCAAATCTCAGAACAAAAAGAAAAATCTGGAGAAACTAAAATTAAAAAAGAATATATTAATAAAGATGGTTCTATATTTTCTTTTGAGTTTAGTGTTGTGCCAAACGATGAGTATTCTGAAGGAGGAGATGTAAAAATAAAAATTTATGATAAAAAAACTAATTCTTTAATTCAAGAATTTAAAGTTGATTGTAATTCTTCTATTTTTCGTAGTGAGCCACATGAAAGTATCGAATTTTTCGATCTTGATAAAAATGGATTTATTGACTTTGTATTAAAAGATTGCTGGACGGCTGCTTATAATTGGGGAGATATGCTTTTTTTATTTGATCCGGAAACAAAAAAATATAACAAATTTTCCCTTATGAGACCCGATTATGATCTCAAAAATTCTTTAATAACTGAAAGGTATAGAGAAGGGATGGATTATTATGCAGAATATATTAGTAAAGTTGTTGATGGTAGGTTAATACCGATCCGTGATGAATCTTACGTATACCCTGAAAGATTAAAGGTAGTACAAGAATTCAAAGATGGAAAATGGATCACATTAGAAGATTATGTTATAGAATTAAAAGAGAATGCTTGTTTTTATATTGAACGAAAAATGATTAATAACGAACTGAAACCGATGAGAATTTCGAAATATTTCAATAATAAGGAGGGGGTTGTTGTAGAGCAATATCAAAAATTTAATGAAAAAGGGGAGACAATTGAAAATTTAATAAGAGAAGTAAAAAGTTCAAACGGGGAATTAGTTAAAGGAATAAACTTTAATACTGAAGAGGATTGTAAAAATTTTGTTAAGGCTTATTCTTATTAACAATTTTATCCTTTAAAAATTTGCGGGGGAGGCAGGATTCGAACCTGCAACCTCTGGTTTTGGAGACCAGCGCTCTACCATTTAGAGCTACTCCCCCTTATTTTTTAAATTCTTTATGGATTGTATGTTTTTTACAATTTTTACAATATTTATTCAAATTTAACTTATATTCCGCTCCTTTCTTTTTCCAATAATAATAATTAACTTTTTTACAATTATCACATCTAAGTTTTATTAATGTTCTCGTTTTTGTAGCCATTAATAATATTATAACACTTTTTCTATTTTATAAACCATTTTTTAAACAATTTTTTTAATTTAGATGGATCATGTTTTAGAAAAGTATCTTTTTTTATAGCTAAATCTTCAATAATTATCTTACCAACATTCATATTTAAAATTCTATCTTCATCTATATTCACAAGTTTTTTCCCTTCTTGTTTCATTTTCTTTAAAAATTTTGGAGTTATTTTAGATTTGTTTAAAATCAAATAATCTAATTTTTTGATCTTCGAAATTCTAAAAAATTCACGCAAATGATCGCTTGCCGTAAAATCATCGGTTTCTCCTGGTTGAGTAAGAAGATTCATTATAAAAACTTTTTTTGCTTTACTTATGTTTACTGCTCTTGAGATTCCCTTAACAAGAAAATTCGGCAAAATACTTGTATACAAACTTCCAGGTCCTATAAAAATGATATTTGCTGTAATAATTCTTTGAATAGCTAATTTTGATGCTAAAGGAGTTGATGGGTAAATAAATAGTTTTTTTATAGATTTTTTTGAGTAAATTTTATATTGAGGTATTAAATCTTCGCCAATAATTTTTTTGTTATCTTCGAAAATAGCACCCAAGTGAACATTTTTAAGAGTAGAAGGAATAACTTCTCCTTTTATTTTAAGAATTTTTGATGCTATTTTGATGGCTTTTTCAAAATTGCCTTGAGTTTCTATTAAAGAAACTAAAAAAAGATTACCTAAGGGATGGTTAGAAAGACCTTCACCTTTAAATCTATATTGAAAAGCTTTTTTTATATAATTATCAATTTCCGAAAGAGTTAAAAGACAATTTCTTATATCGCCGATAGCTGGAATGTCATAAATTTTTCTTAAAATTCCGGTGCTTCCTCCTGAATCAGTAACTGTTACAATAGCTGATAATCTTTTAATTTTATTTATTCCTTTTAAAGCTGAAAGAAGTTGCGAAAGACCAGTACCTCCTCCAATACAAACTATTCTCATTCTACGGTAACTGATTTTGCTAAATTTCTCGGCCTATCAATCTCCCTTCCAAGTTTTTTAGCTGTAAAATAAGCTAGAAGATGAAGCACAGGGATAGTTAAAAATGGGTAAAATATTTCTATCGTAGTTGGGATTTTAAAAAAAGCAAAAACATCATTTTCTTCTTTATCACTAATTAAAATAACATTTCCTTTTCTTGCTTTTATTTCCTCAAGGTTTGACTTTGTCTTTTCGAAAAGACTGTTATAAGGATTTATGAAAATAGTAGCAAAATTTTCATCAACCAAAGCTATGGGTCCGTGTTTCATTTCACCTGCAGGATAAGCTTCAGCATGAAGATAAGCTATTTCTTTAAGTTTTAAAGCACCTTCAAGAGCGGTTACATATTCAAATTTGCGGCCCAAGAAATAAAAATTATTAAATTTTTTAATTTTTTCAGCTATTTTTTCAATTTCGTTTTCTCGTCTTAAAATTTCTTCAATTTTTAAAGGTAAATCTTTAAATTCATAAATAATCTTTTCTATAGGTAAAGCGGTTTTTTTGTTCTTAGCTAAATAAAGAGCCAAAAGGACAATAACTGTCATTTGAGCTAAAAGAGCTTTGGTTGAAGCTACGGCAAGCTCAGGACCAGCAAAAGTCAAAAGGTTAACATCAACTAATCTTGTTAAGCTTGAACCAGGAACATTAATTATTCCTAAACTAAAAACTTTTTTCTCTTTTGCTTTCTTAAGAGCTTCAATAGTATCAATTGTTTCTCCTGATTGAGAAATAACAATTAAAAGAGTTTTTGAATTAAAGGGGTAATTTCTGTATCTCAATTCAGAAGAAATTTCTGCGTCAACTTGTAAATTTAAAATATCCTCAAAAAGATATTTACCATATAAACCAGCATAGTAAGCTGTTCCACAACCAACGAAAACAACCTTTTCTATTTTTTTAAGTTTATCTTTACTTTTTTCTAATTCTTCAAATTCAATTTCTTTCTTTAAAAAATTAACACGAGGTGCAACGGTCTGTAAAATTGCCCTAGGTTCTTCCTTTATTTCCTTAAGCATATAATGTTCATAATCGCTTGTTGAAACTTCTGTTACGTTCCAATTTATTTCTTCAATTTTTGGTTCTTTAGTTTTATTCAATAGTAAAGAATAAATTTCAAATTCTCCATCTTCAATAAAAACCACATCATAATCGTCTAAAAAAATAAACTTGTTTGTATACTTAAGAAGAGGTGTAGGATCGGAGGCTAAAAATATTTCATTTTCTCCTAGACCTAAAATTAAAGGACTTGATTTTCTTGCACCAATAAGAAAATTTGGTTTTTCTAAACTCCCAATTAAAAAAGCATAAGTCCCTTTAATCTGTTTTAAAGCTTTTAAAACAGCCTCCTTAAATTGCATTTCTTTCAAATATTCCTCAATTAAATGGGCTAGAACTTCGGTATCAGTATCTGAATTAAATTTATGGTTTTTATTTTCTAAATCCTTCTTTAATTCAAAAAAATTTTCGATGATTCCATTATGAACAACAAAAATTTTGTTCTCACAATCAAAATGCGGATGCGTATTTTTTTCGTCCACCCCGCCGTGAGTTGCCCAACGAGTGTGCCCAACACCTAAATTGCCATCTATTTTTTTATCTTTTATCTCTTCGGCTAATTCCTTAACTTTACCGACTTTTTTAAAAATAAAACTTTTTTTATCACTAATTATCAAAATACCGCAAGAATCGTAACCTCGGTATTCTAATTTTTCTAAACCATTTAAAATAATCGGAACAGCTCTTTCTTTCCCTACATATCCTATTATTCCGCACATTTTATTTAAAGAATTGAAATTTCTTTAAATAAAATTGAAGAGAATAAAAAATATTTGAAGTAAACTTTAAAAAATCAAATCCTGTTAATTGATTAAAAAAATTTACAAACGAGAGAAAACCTTTTTTAAAAACCTCAAAAAAACCAAAAGAATCTATAAATCTTTTAAATCTAATTAAATCTTTTTCTGGAATAAAAGAAAAAAACAAAAGAAATAGAAGAAAATAAAACATAATTTTCATTGGAATGATTTTAATTTTTTAATTGCTTCGTTTATTAATTCTAGGGTTTTTTCTTTTCCTAAAACTTCGGCAATTTCGAAAGGCGGCGGTGATGCTTCTTTACCCGAAAGAGCAACCCTTAACGGCCAAAAATATGACCCTTTATTATTTTCAGAAATTTTATCTAGAATCTCTTTAATTTTGGGAGCAACGAATTCTTCTTCTTTTATTTTATAAAATATTTCTTTTATTTTTTGAAGATTGTTTTCAATTTCGACAAAGCTTGAATTTTTCCAAACAAGAAGTTCTTTGGGGTAATCAAAGGATTTAAAAAAGAAATCAACCGAGGAAAGGATTTCGGGAATAACACTTGCTCTTTCTTTTCCCATTTCAATAATTTTAAAAATTTTCTCTAGAGAATAAATATTTCCGTTTAAAGCCTTAAAGTTATCACCTTGCCAATTACCATAAGAAGAGAAATCAAGAAGTTCTAAAATTTCTTTAGTTGTCTTTTTTTTAAGATAATATCTGTTAAAGTAAATCAATTTTCCAAGATTAAACACAGCTGGGTTTTTATTTAGCTTTTCTAACTTAAATTCTTTTATCATCTCATCCAAACTAATAATTTCTCTATCACCTTCAGGATGCCAACCAAGAAGAACAAGAAAATTTAAAAGAGCCTCCGGTAAAAAACCTTCTTCGCGATACTCACTTATACTTTTGGCTCCATGCCTTTTAGAAAGCTTAGTTCGATCAGGACCCAAAATAAGAGGTAAATGAACAAAAACAGGAATATCCCATTCCATGTATTTATAAATAAGAATTTGTTTAGGGGTATTAGGTAAATGATCCTCCCCTCTAATTACATGAGTAATTCCTTGATAATGATCATCAACTGGGGTAGCTAAGAGATAAAGTGGTTCTCTTTCATTTTTAGCAATAACAAAATCACCTAAAAGGCGAAAGTCGTAAGGAATTTCTCCGCGGAGAAAATCTTTATAGAAAATAACTTTATTGGGAACCTTTAATCTAATAACATATTTTTCGCCGCTATCTAATTTTTTGTTTACTTCTTGAGGTGAAAGCTGAAGACATTTGCCTGAATACCTTGGTGGTTCACCTCGGGTTAATTGCTCTTGTCTCTTGGCTTCTAATTCTTCTTTAGAACAAAAACAATAATAAGCGTAACCTTTGTTTATTAAATGTTTAACAACCCTTTCATATAGATCAAGTCTTTCGCTTTGTCTTACAATTTCTTCATCAGGATATAACCCTAACCAATTTAAACTACTTATTATATCTTCCTCATATTCTTTTAACGATCTTTCTTTATCAGTATCTTCAATTCTTAAAATAAACGTTCCTTTTTGAGATTTAGCAAAAAGAAAATTAAAAAGGGCCGTCCGAGCACTTCCAAGATGAAGTTTTCCTGTTGGCGAAGGAGCAAACCTTACTCGAGGTTTTATCATTAGATTTATTTTTTAAATTATATCAGGGATTAAAGATTTATCCAAGGGAAGCTCTATTGTTACTTTTGTTCCTAAATTTTCTTTTGACTCGATATTTATTTTACCCCCATGTTTTTCAATTATTTTTTTAGCTAAATAAAGACCAATACCAAAACCTTGAATATTATATTCTTTAGCTTTTTCTCCTCGATAATACTTTTTAAATATATTTTCTAAATCGGTTGAACTCATTCCTATACCAGTATCTTGAATTTCAATTAAAACATATGGTCGGTTTTCTTTTTGAGCTTTAATAAAAATAGAACCGTTGCTTTTATTGTAAACAATGGCATTTTCAATAATAATAGAAAACACTAAAAATAGAAGATTTTCGTCTCCTAAAATTTGATTTGCTTTTTCATAAATCTCGATTTTGACTTCAAGAGATTTCTCTAAAATTTTTCTTTTAAGGAAAGTCAAAACTTTATTTATAAGTTCGTCGAATTTAATTTCGCTTATGTTCAGTTTAATTTCAGCTTGCTCTGATTTAACAAAAGTTAAAGTACTTTGAGAAAAAATAATTGTTGAACGGATAATATAAAGAGCATCCTCAATTATTTTACGTGTTTCTTCTTGGAGGGTTTCAAAATCAAGCGACTCTAGAAGCCATCTTGTTTCTGAAAGAGGTGTTAAGAGATTGTGACTTATCAATTGAATAAATTCCAATTTTTTTTGACTTTCAATAACATCGTTTGTTCGATCAATAATTAATCTTATTTTCAAATCTTCTTTTTCAAGATTAATTTTTGAAAAACTGATTAAAAAATATTTTTCTTCTGGTTGAGAAAACTTAACACTAATTGTTTCTAATGGTTTTTCAGAAATGATTTTTACCTCTTCTCCCTCAATAAAAGGAAAAAAAATATTACCTAAAGTTTTATAAACTTCATTATTAATCATCCACTGTCCAACTGTTTGGCCAATGATTTTCTCTTTATCAAGCTTTACAATTTCAAAAAATTTCTTGTTGGCATAAATTATTTTCATTTCACTGTTATAAATAACGACACCTTCTTGAAAATTTTCCAAAATCTCAAAAATCTTTTGCCAAATATCTAATTTAATCTCTTTAGGTTTTTTTTGTTTTAAATAAAATAAAACCCCTAAGAGATTAAGAGAAAGAAGAATAATCAAAGTAACAAGAATTTTAAGCAAATTAAAATCACCAACAAAAAGAGATATAACGCTGATAAATAAAATTAAGCCAGCCAAAATAATTTCTAAATATTTTTTAAGATTTTCAATAATCAGCTTAAAATTCATTTTAACAATTCACCCAAATTTTTACCTTCACTTATATTTACTTTAAGAGGAACATCAAGATTGATGACATTTTCCATTATTTCTTTTATTATAACCTTAAATTTATCTTTTATCTCTTCGCTTACCTCAAAAATAAGTTCATCGTGAATTTGTAAAACAAAAAAAACTTTATTTTCCCAATTTTTCTTTAAAATCTCTTCTTCTATTTTAATCATTGCTTTTTTAATAATATCAGCTCCCAATCCTTGGATAGGAAAATTAATAGCTATTCTTTCAGCTTCGCTTTTTTCTCTGTAAGATAAAACTTCGATTTCGGGTAAAAACCTTTTTCTTCCGAATAAAGTTTCAACATAAAAATTCTTTTTTGCAAAATTAATAACTTTTTCTTGATAATTTTTTACCTCCGGATAAAACTTAAAGAATCTCTCAATTAACCTTCTGGCTTCTCCTAAACTAACTCCGAGTCTTTCGCTTAAACCTTTAGCTGTTATTCCATAAACAATTCCAAAATTAATAATTTTTGCTTTTCTTCTTGTTTCTTCATTAATCTCATTAAAAACATATTTTGCAACTTCGCTATGAATGTCTAATCCTTCTTTAAGAGCAGTAATTAAATTTAAATCACCCGAAAGATGAGCTAAAATTCTTAGTTCGATTTGAGAATAATCAGCACTAATAAAAACAAAACCTTCTTCTGGAATAAAAATTTTTCTAAATTCTTTGGCTAGCTCACCTTTAAGAGGTAAATTTTGAAGATTTGGTTTTTCAGATATTATTCTTCCCGTAGAAGCGGTAGTTTGACTAAAAGAGGTATAAATTTTGTTATCTTGATGATTTATCAATTTAAGAAAATTTTTAGTATAAGTACTATAAAGTTTAAAAAGTTCTCGATAAATCAAAATTTTTTCTATTATCGGGTGGCTATTTTTGATTTTTAAAAGTTCTGATTCTTGGGTTGAAAAAAGACCTGTTTTTGTTTTTTTTAAACCTTTGGGTGAAATTTTAAGTTTTTTAAATAAAATTTCATTTAAATCAAGAGGGGAATTAGGATTAAATTTTGTTTCGGCTAATTGATAAATTTCTTGAAGATTTTCTTCTATTTTTTTCTGAAGAAAAATTTTAAATTCGTTAAGTCCCCGAAAATCAATTTTAATTCCTCGAAGTTCCATTCTTGCTAAAATTGGAGAAATTTTGATTTCCATTTCATAATAAATTCGATCTAACTCTTCTTCAAAAAGTTTCTTTTTTAAAATCTCGGCTGATTCTAAAATATTTTCATAAAAATTATTTTTTTGATCAAAAGATAAAAGAATGTCTTCTAGACTAGAAATTGTTCTATCAGGGTTTAATAACCAAAAAACTAATTTTAAATCAAAAATTTTTGAAAGATCTATAGATTTATCAAAATAAAAATCGTCTTTGAGAACCGCTTTTAATAAATTTTTAAAATCATAAACTATTTTTTCGTGAGGTAATTTAAGTAGATTTTTCAAATCATTTAATTCAAAAATTTGCAAATTTTTATCATAAACCTCTATTTTATTATCTTTTAAGTTTAAATAAAATGGTGATTTAAGATTTTTAATATTCCCTTTAATTTCTTCTATCTCTTCTTTTAATTCAGAAGAACTTTTACTAAAAAGACCCATATTTTCCCTAGATTTTTTCTCTATTCTCTCAATTAAACTTTTAAAAGAAAATTCTTTAAAAACATTAATAAGATCGTCTATTCTATAAAATTTATATCGAAAATCATCAAGATTAATTTCGATTGGTACATTTTTGTCGAGGGTTAATAAATTTTTAAAGAATAAAAGATTGTCTTTGTTGTCTAAAATCAATCTTCTTAAACTAGGATCTAATTTTCCTTCTTCTGCTGATTCAATAAGTTTTTCGACGGTTTTAAATTTTTGTAAAAGATGAGAGGCTGTTTTCTCTCCAACACCTTTTAATCCTGGAATATTATCTGATTTATCTCCAATTAATGCTTTAAAATCGGGGATTTGTTCAGGATAAATGCTAAACTTTTGATAAACAGTTTCTTCATCATAAACCTGAAGATCGGAAATCCCCTTTTTCATTGTCATAACTTTTGTTTTTTTATCAACTAATTGAAGAGTATCTAGATCGCCGGTTAAAATGATTATTTCTTCAGCGATTTGTTTAAATTTTTCTTTTAAAGTAGCAATAATATCATCCGCTTCATAACCGGATTTTTCTAAAATGGGAATATTGAAACCATTAAAAATTTTTTTTGAAAGACCGATTTGAATTTTTAAATCATCTTTTATTGGAGGTCTTTGTTTTTTATATTCTTTAAAAACTTGATGTCTAAAGGTTGGTTCGGGGCGATCATAAATAGCAAAAATATAATCTGGTTTATAAATTTCGAGAAGTTTCAAAAGAATATTGCTTAAACCGTATAAAGCGTTCGTTGGTCTTCCTAAATGATCAACAAAATAAGGCAAAGCATGATAAACTCTATAAATTAAAGCATTAGCGTCTATTAAAATTACTTTCATATTATTTCAATAAGTCTTGAGTTTTTGTTAATTTTATTAATAAAGATTTTTTTGTATTTCAATTTAGATTTTTTAAGATAATTTTCTAATTTTTCTCCCCATTCCACAAAAAAAATATCATTTTTGCTTTTCAATTCTTTTCTTAAACCTATTTTTAAAATATCCTTAATATCTTTAATTCGGTATAAATCTAAGTGATTTAAAAATTTTCCTTTTTCTTTATTTTTAATCATATATTTTTGCCACAAAACAAACGTTGGGCTTGAAATTAATTCTTTTATTCCTAAATATTTAGCAAATTTTTTAACAAAAGTCGTTTTTCCAGCTCCTAATTCTCCGATCAAAAGAAAAATTCTGTTTCCTTGTCTAATTTGTTTAATAATTTTTGGGAAAAGTTTTTTTAATTCTTTTTTATTTTTGACTAAAAACTTCATTAATTAGTTATATAGAAATTTTAACAAAAAAAATAAAAACCTCGCCATTGAGGCGAGGTTGAGAGCAGTTAAAATATTCAAATTTATTTTCTAAAACTCTTCCTCTCCTTCATATTCCTCTTCTTCTGGCCATTCCAACTCTTCCTCTTCTTCCTCTAATCCCAATTCTTCTTCCCACATTTCTTCCTCTTCTTCATCTTCTTCATCTTCTTCTCTTTTTTTCTTTTCTTCCTCTTCTTCCTCTTCTAACTCTTCTAGTTCTTCTTCTTCGAATAATAATTCTTCCTCTTTTCTTTCTTCTTCATCATTCATTAACACTAAAATCTTTTTTTCAAGTAAATCAATTCTCATCTTAAATTTTTCTTAATTTGCGACCAGATTCTTTTAAAAAATTTTTAACTTAAATTAATTAAAAGTCAAGAGTTTTTAAATTAGTATAAACCTCTTCGACGTCTTCTAAATCTAGAAGTTCTTCTATTAGAGCTTTTAATTTATTTTTAGTATCTTCAGATATGTTTTCTATTGGATTTAAAGGCAAAAATTCTATTGAAGAACCTATAATCTCTACGTTTTCTTCTTTTAACTTATCTTTAAGTAGGTTAAAGTTTTTTAAACTAGTTATTAACACTAAAGAAGATTTTTTTTCATTAAAATCTTCAACAAACTCTAAAATATTAAATATTTTTTCTTTGTCTTCGATTTTAATTTCTATTACTCCTTTTTCACTAAAATTCCAAATTACTGACCCAGGCTCAGCTAATTTTGAATTATATTTATTTAACACATGTTTTATTTCTCCAAGGGTTCTATTTTTATTATCAGTAATAGCTTTTATTAAAAGAGAAATTCCTTCGTCAAAATAAACTTCGTAAATCGCCTCTTCTAGATTAGAGTCTTTTTCTTCAGCTTTAGAAATCGCTCTTTCTATATTTTCTAAAGGAACTTTAAATTCTTTAGCTCTTTCAATTGCATTTCTCAATTTAGGATTTGTTTCAGGATTGTTTCCCTCACGAGCAGCAATAATAATAGAATTAATAAGCTTACTTATTAATTGGCTTTTCTTTACATCTAAAACTGATTTTTTTCTTTTTATTTGAGCCCAATGAGAATGTCCTGCCATTTTTTAAAAAGAGGAAAAGCAATAAGCCGAGTTCTGTTTTAGCCAATCATCTATCTTACGAAAGAAATTGCTTTCTTTCTCTAGCAGTACGCCTCTTTTTTGAGGCACGACCTTGCTCTCCGTAAGAAAGAGAAAGAAGTTTAGCAAATTGCTTTGCTAAACCGAGGGGTAGCTAAAAAAAGAATTTTTTAACACCCCCTCGCTTTTCACCTTTCTCCTAAAACCTTTCGGTTTTAGGATAGTATGGTCTCTGTTCTTTCTCTTTAAGCTTTACAGCTTAGCGGATTTTCTCCGCTCTTATTAATATGGAGAGCTCGGACTTTCCTCCAAAAGATAAAACTTTTAGCGATTGGCCGCTTTTCCTCTAAATAAAATTATAACTCAATTTTTAAATCACCCAAAACGTTAGTTAACCAAATTTCTTTTTGTGATTGTTTAAAAAAATCAATAACTTCTTTATGGGGATGACCAAAACGATTAAAACCATTTTGAATAATAATAACTTTAGGATTTAATTTTTTATAAAAACTCTCAATTAATGAATATTTTGAACCATGATGGGGATAAAGAAGAAAATCTATATTTTTTAAATCATATCTTTTTTGAAGACTCAAAATCCCTTCTTTTTCAATATCTCCGGTTAAAAGAAAACTTTTGTTTTTAAATTTTAATAAAACAACCAATGAGTTATCATTATCTTTTGAATAATCTTTATCAGGATGAAGAATTTTCATCTCTAAATCATTATTTTTTGTTTTGATAACGTCCTTATCATCAAGAAAAATTATTGATTGATTTTTTTCTTTAAACTTAATAATCCAATTCTTAAAGTTCTCATCTTTAAGGGCAAATTTATTAATTATTAAAACTCTAATTTTATATTTTGAAAATAAAGTCAAAAGGTTAAGGTAATGATCAATATCAGGATGAGAAATAATAACTATGTCTATTCGTTTTTGATAAAAAGGTAAATTATTTCTTAAAGAGTTTAAAAGTTTATAATTTTCTTTTCCTGTGTCGTAAATAAAAACATTTTTTCCCTCTTTAATAATAACTGATGTTCCTTGACCAATATCAGGAAATAAAACAAAATCAGGTGAAAAGAGAAATTGAAAAATAGTTGTGTAAATAAAAAAATTAACGAAGAGCAAAATTAAATTCAATGTTTTCATTTTTATTAAGTTGATAAATTATTAAAATCAAGAATAAGTAATAAAAAACAAAAAATAAAGGAGGTAAAGAGAGGGGTAATTCTGGAAATATTTTTGCTAATGAAGATATTTTACTTATAAAAATTATTAAAAAATATAAAGCTTTATTAAAAAACGGCAAAAATATAAAAATTAAACCAAAATAAAAAATTAAGGAAACGAGGGGAACAAAAAGTAAATTAAAAAACAAACCATAAAAATTTATTTCTCCAAAAAAGAATCCCGTTAAGGGAAATGTAAAAATAAACGAAGCAAAAGTTGAAGAGAAAATAGAAATTAAATTTTCAAAGTTTAAATACTTCTTAAGTTTTTCTTCTAAGAAAGGAGCTAAATAAACTATTCCGATGAAAGAAAAATAAGAAAGAATTGTTCCTGGCTCAAGAAAAATAAAAGGAGAAAAAAGAATGATAATAAAAATCGAAAATATTAATATATTTCTAAGAAGAACAATTCTTCCTGAAAAAGTTTTAAACAAAAGGAAGATAAACGAAAAAATACTTGCTCTTAAAATAGATCCCTCAAAACCAACAAGGAAAATATAAAATAATAAAAAAAATAGAGTTAAAAAAGAAGAGATGTTTTTGTAAAAAAAATTAAGTTTTTTAAAAATCTGATAGATTATGGCAGTAAAAATAACTAGGTTTCCTCCAGAAGCAACAAAAAGATGGGAAATCCCTATTTTTCTAAAATTTTCTTTTAACTCATGGTTTTCTATTTCATCACCCAAAATAATTCCCCTTAAAATATTTTCTTCTGGCCAAGGCAAAGATTTTTCAATTGTTTCTTTTAAATAATTTCTTAAAAAAGAAAAATAGGAAATTTTTGATTTTTTTAAAACCTTAATTTCTTGAGGAAAGAAAATTTTGTTTTCTTTTGATTTAAATTTTTCTAAACTAAGAATATCTCCGGGAGAATATTCATTAAAATAATCGGAGTAAAGATAGTAAATTTTTAAATCTTTTAAATAAAGAAGTTTCGTTATTTTGTAATTATTCATCAAATAAGGGTAATCTAAAACAAAATAAACCTGATCTCTTTTAAATAAACTAATTTTAAAAAAAGAAAATATAATGATTAAAAATAAGGAAAGAAAAAAGAAAGCATTTGCTTTCATAAAATTACCCCTGGGAGGACTCGAACCTCCATCTTCTCCTTAGGACGGAGACGCTCTTCCTTTGAGCTACAGGGGCTCTTAAAAAAATTTTATTTTAAAATTAAATTAATGAAAAGTGTAATAATTTTTTTAATTTTCGCTTTAGTTTTAAATTTAGCCTTAGCTCAAGATGATGGTTTTCAAAAAATTCAAGATTATGTATTAAAAGTTTTAGGAAGACTAATAAGATTTGCTTTTTCTTTGATATTATTTATTTCAAGTGGAATTTTAATTTTTCTTGGTTTTAAATATTTTTTTAGTAAGGGGGATGTTAAAGAGCTTCATAAAACTTTTCTTTATGTTATTTTAGGATTAATTCTTCTTTTTGCTGCTCTTTTTGTTCCTAATCTTTTAAGAAATTTTCTTGAATCAATAGGTAGAGATTAATTTTGATTTTCTTGATTTTCAAAAAAATTTTCTATTTCTTCGGGTCCAATTAAAACTCTTCTCGGTTTAGATCCTTCAGGTGGTGAAACAATACCTCTTTCTTCCATTAAATCTAAAAGGCGAGCTGCTCTAGCATAGCCAATTTTTAATTTTCTCTGAAGAAGAGATGTTGAAGCTCTACCTGTTTCAACAACAATTCTAACTGCCTCTTTAAACAATTCTTCATCTTCTAAATCTTCAGAAGAAAAAGCAAATTTTTTTTCTAATTCCTCTAAAGAAATTCTTTGAACTTCGATTGCAGGAATTTTTTCTGTTTGTTTTGTCCAAAAACTAATAACCCTATCCATTTCTTCTTCAGTTACAAAAGGTGCTTTAATTCTAAGAGGTGAATGAAGATGAGTAGAAATAAAAAGACCATCACCCGAACCTATAAGTTTTTCTGCTCCAGCAGTATCAAGAACTGTTCGTGAATCAACTTGGCTTGCGACTTTAAAACAAATCCTATTAGGAATATTTGCTTTTATAAGACCAGTAACAATATCAACAGAGGGTCTTTGGGTTGCTAAAATAAGATGGATTCCGGTAGCTCTTGCCATTTGAGCCAATCTTATAATCATTGCTTCAACCGATGAACCATAAGTTATCATTAAATCGGCCATTTCATCAATAACTAAAACAATTCTTGGCATTATTTTTCCTTTTCTTTGGATTAATTTTTTGTTATAACCATCAATATCTCTTGCTCCTAAGGCTTCTAATTTTTTATATCTTTCATCCATTTCATTAATAAGCCAATTAAAAACCGATAGGGTTTTTTTAAGATCAACTACTGGGTTTAAAAGAAGATGGGGTAATGATTGGTATCTTATGAGCTCAACTCTTTTAGGATCAATTAATATCAAATTTAATGTTTCGGGGGTATTTTTCATTAAAAACGAAATCAACATATTATGAATAAAAATTGATTTACCTGAACCTGTTGTTCCTGCAATCAGAAGATGAGGCATTTTTGCCAAATCAGCAAAAACAACTTCACCATTTATTTTTCTTCCTAGAGGAAAGATCAAAAGAGTTTCCGAGTTTAAAAATTCATCGGTGTTTAATAAATTACCTAACTTAACAATTGCTGGTTTAAGATTAGGAACCTCAATTCCTATTACTGCTTTTCCGGGAACAGGTGTTTCAAGAATAAGATTGGGTGCTCCTAGGGCTAGGGCTATATCGTTTTGAAGACTTAAAATTTTAGAAAGTTTAACGCCTTCACCTGGTTTTAAAGAAAATCTTGTAATTGCTGGACCAACTTCAACATTAACAATTTCTGATTTAATACCAAAACTTTCAAGAGTTTTTTTAATTATTTCTGAAGTCTTATTAATATCTGGAGCAATTACTTCTTCTTTACTTTGCTTTAATAAGGAAATTGGTGGCAGTTCCCATTTGCTTTTTTCAATAATTTCTTTAAAGACCAGGGTTGGTTTTGGTTTAGAAGGTGTTTCTTCGTTATTTTTTTTAATTTTTATTTCTTGTCTTACGCCTTTAAGGGGATGGGGTTCGCTAGGTTTTTTTATCGATTCTTCAACTTGTTTCTTGGTTTGATTAAAAATTTTTATTAATAATTCAAAAAACTTGTTTTCTAATATTAACCAAAAAGAAAACAAAAAGAGATTAAGCGATAAAAATAACATTCCCCAACTACTCACTAAATTAGATAAAAAATTCCAAAGATTGTTTAAATAACCAGCTTCACGAAAAAAGAAATAAAAATAAAAATTAAAGATTAAAAAAATTATAAAAACACCTAATAATTTAGAGATAACTTTAAACCAACTATATTTTTTAAAAAATGGATAAGAAAAAAAGAGTGTTAAAAAGGGTAAAAAGTAAAAAGACCAGCCAAAAAGATTTTTAAAATGAATACCTAAAATTTCATTTAATTTTCCATTTGAACTAATGATTAAAAGTAAAAAAAATAACGAAAGAAAAATATTAATCCAAGCTAAAAATGTTTTAAAATTTTCAGAAGAAATCAGGTTTTTTATGATTTCTATTGTTTTAACTTCTAATGAACGTTTTTTGGGCATTAACTTTATTATAAAATATGGGGGTTATCATTCAAAATAAAGATATTTTTAAAAATTATCAAATTTTAGAAAAATTTGATGCTGGTATTGTTTTGCACGGTTTTGAAGTTAAATCTATTTTTTCAGGTAAAGGAAGTTTAAAAGGAAGTTATGTCTCTAAAAAAGGTAATGAACTTTATTTAGTTAATTTCTATATTCCACCCTATCAGGAAAAAAATTGTTTCAAAAATTACGATCCTTATCGGCCACGAAAACTTCTTTTAAAAAAAAGAGAGATAAATTATCTTATAAATAAATTAAAAACCAAGGGCTTGACAATTGTTCCTTTAAAAATTTATAATAAGAATAATTTAATAAAAGTAGAGATTGCTTTAGTAAAGGGTTTGAAAAAATTTGAAAAAAGAGAAAAAATAAAGGAAAAAGATTTCAAAAGAATTTATGAAAGAAAACTAAAAAGAAGTAGCATCTAAAATGGGGACGAAAACGGAAGTCGAGGAGGAAAGAAGGGTTATTGGAGCTGGTAGGCTTTGGGGGCCTTAAAAACCCAAAAAGTGCCAACAGAGTTCCAGCATACGCTCTTTCGTAAGAGCGAGTTCCAAAAACTCTTGTAGGGAGGGGTTTTTGGGGCTAAAAAATAATCCCTACTTGGCTTAAGGGGTGATCCGACCTTAAGCTGAAAGAAAAGGATCTTTGTTCTTCTAAGGTTTGTCTGATTATCCTTAGAAGAACGAAATTAAAAATCAGACTGCACCAGGAGAGCCAATAACCCAACTTTCCTTCGATAGGGGTTCAATTCCCCTCGTCTCCACAAAATTAAATCAACCCCACAACTCTTTCTACTTCTTCTAAAGTAGTAATTTTATTTAAAGCCTTATAAATACCGTCTTGTTTAAGGGAAACAAATTTATTTTTTACTGCTTCATAAATTTCTGTTTCTGAGGGTTGTTTATAAATTAAATCTTCTAATTCAGGAGTAATTTCTAAAAGCTCAAAAATTCCTGTTCTTCCTTTATAACCAGAATTAAAACATTTTTCACAACCCAAACCATGTGCGAGAGTTATTTTTTTTGTATCTATTTTTTCCTTTAATCTTAAAGGAAGATTATTTATTATTTTTTCCTTAATATCTTCTGGGGGTTCATACTCTTCTAAACAAAAAGGACAAATTTTTCTTACAAGTCTTTGAGCAATAACAAGTCTTAGGGCAGCTGGAATTAATTTGGGGTTTACTTTTAAACTTAAAAGCCTTGGAATAGCCCCTAAAGAGTCATTGGTATGAAGAGTTGAGAGAACTAAATGACCAGTTAATGATGCCTGAATCGCTGTTTGAGCAGTATCTTCGTCTCTAATTTCACCAACTAAAATAACATCGGGATCATGTCTTAAAAATGATCTTAAAGCTTCAGCAAAAGTAAAATTTTTCTTTTCATCAATTTCTACTTGGGTTATTCCTTCAATCTTATATTCTACTGGATTCTCAATTGTGATTATTTTAATGTTGGGGTTTTTTATTTTCATTAAAATAGCGTAAAGGGTTGTTGTTTTTCCTGAGCCAGTTGGTCCAGTATTTAAAATCAAACCGTTTGGTTGATTTATGTTCCTTAAAAGAATTTCATAATCATCATTTCTTAAACCAAGCTCTTCGAGATTTTTTAAAATTTGACTAAAAATTAAAACTCTTATAACAAAACTTTCTCCATGTGTTGATGGTAAAAGAGAAACTCTAAAATCAATATTTCCATTTTCGTAAATAAGAGAAAATCTTCCGTCTTGAGGTTTATCAGTTATATTAAGAAGCATCCCCGAAATTATTTTGAGTCTACTTTTAATAACATCATAAATTTCAAGAGGAAATTCAATAACTTCATGAAGTAAACCGTCAATCCTATATCTTACATAAACTTTATTTTCATAAGGTTCAATATGGATATCAGAAACTTCAAATTTAATTGCTCCAGCGACAATTACATCAAGTAAAAGAAAGGGATTATCTTTTATAAGCTGCCGACAAAATTCTTGAAGCATTTCTTTTCGGGTTATTTCTTCTTTTATGGTTTTAATTACTGAAGAATCAATTTCAAGTGTTTTTACAATTTGAAATTTTTTTAATTTAAGAATTTGATATTCGTCTAAACCTTCATTAAAACTCGATAAAGATATTATCCCCCAAACAATGGTTAGGTTATTTTTTTTAAGATCATTCAAAAGGTTTTTAAATTCAGAAGACAAAGGATCAACTGTTCCTAAAACAATATTTTTTCCTGTGTATTCTAAGGGGATGGTTTTTGTTTTTTCAGCGATGTCTTTAGGTAAAAATTCAAGAGCCGATGTTTTAGGTTTAGTTATACTTAAATTAAAATAAGGGACATTAAATTTTTGAGCTAACTTTTGAGCTAAAAATTCTTCTTGTTCTCTTCTTAATTTCTTTAATTTATCTAAAAAATTATTCATTTATCTTAACTTTAATTATAATTTAAAATTAAATTTAATGAAGAGGAAATTATTTATTTTTCTAAAAATTTTAATCATCGCTATTTTTCTTCTAGGAACAGCTCTAATTGCATTTTATTTTTATTTAACCAAAGATTTGCCTGATCCAGAAATTTTAGGAGAAAAAATCGTTAGCGGTGGAACAGAGATTTACGATAGAAGTGAAACTACTCTTCTTTATAAAATCGGTTTTCGTCGAAAATGGGTTGATTTCGATAAAATTCCTGACAAAATTATAAAAGCTTTTTTAGTTGCCGAAGACGCTGACTTTTTTAAACATCAAGGTTTTAGCTTAAAAAGTGTTTTAAGATCGATTTATTTAAATTTAAAAAGTGGAGGTTTAAAGTACGGAGGATCTACAATAACTCAACAATTGGCAAGAAATTTATTTTTATCACCAGAAAAAACAATTACCAGAAAACTAAAAGAAATTATTCTTGCTTACAAATTAGAAAAAAAATACACCAAAGAACAAATTTTTACTTATTATATTAATTCGATTTATTTTGGTGAAGGTAATATAGGTATTGCAGCTGCAAGTGAATATTATTTTGATAAAAAAATAGAATTTATTGACTGGTCTGAAGCAGCAATTTTAGTTTCTATTGCTAAATCCCCTCTTTATTATGCACCTATTAAAGAAGAAAATTTAAAAAGATTAAAAGAAAGAAGGGATTATATTTTGAAAAGATTAAAAGATTTTGGTTATTTATCTGATCTTGAATATCAAAAGGCTATTTCCTCGGAAATAAAACTTGTTAAAAGAAAGTATACTAATATTATTGCTCCGCATTTTGTTATGGAAGTTGTTCAAGAATTAAAAAAATTTTTTCCTGATAAAAACTTAGAAGAATTAAATTTAAGAGTTGTCACTACTCTTGATTTGAAAATCCAAAAAATAGCCGAAGATGTTATTAAAAAAAGAGCTGAACAAAACAAAAAAAATTATGGAGGAGCAAACGCAGCTATGATGGTAATTAACCCTAAAACTGGTGAAGTTTTAGCTTTAGTTGGATCGAAAGATTTTTTTGATGAATCAATTGACGGTCAAGTCAATGTTCCTTTTCGATTAAGACAGCCAGGTTCCGCTTTTAAACCAATATCTTATGCTGCCTTATTTGAATTAGGTTATTCTGATAAAACAATTGTTTTTGATGTTCCAACTGATTTTGGTGGTTATCGACCTAAAAATTTTGACAAAATTTTTAAAGGACCGGTTACTCTTAGACAAGCTTTGGCTGAATCAAGAAATGTTCCATCGGTAAAAGTTTTTTATTTAGCAATTCCGGAAAGGGTTGTTGATTTAGCCAGAAAATCAGGAATGGATTATTTAAAGAATTGGCAAAATTATGGTTTGTCAATGGCTTTGGGTTCAGCTGAAGTTAAAATGAAAGATTTAATAAGATTTTATGGAGCCTTAGCAAACGATGGAATTTTAGTATCACAAACATTAATTTTAAAAATAACTCAACCACCTAAAATAATTTATGAATACTATCCAAAAGAAGAAAGAATAATTTCTGTAGAAACAGCAAGATTAGTTACTGATATTCTAAAAGATAAAGATGCTCGACGAGGGCTTTTTCAAAGAAGTTTTCATCTTACTGATTTTGGTGATTATGAAGTTGCTTTAAAAACAGGAACAACCCAATTTTATCAAGACGCATGGACTTTTGGTTATACAAAAGATTTGGTAGTTGGTGTTTGGGCTGGAAATACTGATGGAAGAAAAATGAATTCTTTAGGAGCAAGTTTAGTTGCTGCTCTTCCTATATTTCACGATTTTCTTCAAACATTAATCGATAACGGCCTTCTTTTAGAAAATAAATTTGACCCCCCAGAACCAAGAACTGTTAATAAACCAATGATGAATGGTGAGTGGATTACTTCTTACGGAATTCATGATATCTTATTTTATGTTGATAGAAATAATCCTTTAGGACCTATTCCTGAAAATCCTTATTTAGATCCTCAATTTTCAAGATGGGAAGAAGGGGTTTTAAATTGGCTTAAGAATTTTAACGAATAAATTTGATTTTTTTACCTAATTTACTAAAAACTAAATATTTTAATTCTTCAAATTGATATTTATCTATTGGGGAAGAAGAAAAAATTTCATAAAACTCACCTCTATCTTTTATTTTAATTTTTACATTGGGGAATTTTTCTTTCAAAATTTTAGCTAAAAGAAATATCTCATCTAATTTTTTATCTATTTTCCTAAACATTAAAGATGAGCGGAAATATAAATAAAATCTTCTTCTACTGGTGAAACAAGATAAAGAGGGAAAAGTTCTTCGCCGGTACTAAAGAAATTTAAAAGAGCTTTATCTGAATTTAAAACATAAAAACCGTCGTAAAAAAAATCAAAATTAAATTTAATTTTAAAAACTGAGTTATTATAATTATTTTCCTTAACTTCAAAATCGACTTCAGTTTTAGCTTCTCCTAAAAGTTCATTTTTTGTATAAAAATAAAGTTTATTTTCTTCAAAATTAAATTCGCATTCTAATTCTTTTAATGTTGATAGATAAACTTCATTTAATTTCAAAACTTTAATAACCTCATCTCTGTCTAAAGAGAGAGTAAAAATAAAACTTGGTGGATTTAAATAATCTTTATAATTTGGATAATCGATAGCAATTAATTTACTTGTTAAAATATGACTCATTAATTCAAAAGTAACTTGATTTTCTTCAAAATAAACTTTTAGTTTTCCTGATTTTCTTTTTATACTTTTATATTCCTTAATGATCCGAAAAGGAACCAAGGTTCCACTGTTTTCTATATTTGTTTCATAGAAAGCAGGTTTTATTTTTATAACTGCTAAACGGAGAGAGTCTGTAGCAACTAAATTTAAACCCTGAGGAGTAAAATCAAAATAAACACCTGAAAATTCTGGTCTAATATCTGAAGTTTGAAGTACTGGGTAAAGTTTTTCAAGACTTTCCATAAAAATCTCGTTATCTATTTCTAAAAATTTATCTTTATTAATCGGCGAAAAAGTTGGGTATTCTTCTTCATTTAAACCTGGTAAGTTAACAAAAAATTTCTTTCCTCTTATATAAAGAACATCTTTGTTGACCTCTAAAGTAATATCTTCTTCGAACAAGTTATCAACAATTTTTTCAAATTGTTTTGCAGGTATAAGAATTTTGCCTTCTTTTTCAATTTTTGCAGGAAATTTTGTTTGATAATTTATTTCTAAATCAGTTGCTTGGATAAAAATTTCTTTGTTTTTGGCTTCAAGATAAAAATAATTCAAAACATTTAAATCACTTTTTTTAGGACAAATATTATTAACAATATTTATTATTTCTTTTAATTTATTTAAAGAAACAGTAATAATCATTTTTGTAAATTTTGGGGAAAACTTTATTTTTTATAATACATTCTAACGAAAAAGAAAAATAAAAATTTAATAAACTGTTAATTTTCTAATAATTTCGACTTAATAATTTCGATTTCTTGTTTAAGGTTTTCATTCTCTTTTAATTCTTTAACAATTTTTTCATAAGAATAAATTATAGTTGTATGATCTTTTTTAAAAATTTCAGCAATTGATGTGTAAGAAAGATGTGAATATTCTCTTAAAAAGTATATTAAGATTTGTCTAATTTTCACCAAATGTTTACTTCTTATTTGCTTAATAATATCTTCTTCTTTGATTTCATAATGAGAAAGAAGGGTTTTGATAATCTTTTTAGGTGTGAATTTATTAAATTGCTCTTTAGTAAATTTTTTAAGAATTTCTTTCAATTTTTCAGGCGTTAATTTATCCACAAACTTACTTTCAAAAATAACTAAAGATAAAGCACCTTCTAATTCTCTTATATTGTTAGTAAATTTCTCAGCAATATATTCATAAACAAAATCATCAAAAACAACCCCTCTTTCTTGAGATTTTAATTTTAAAATAGCGACTCTTGTTTCAAAATCAGGAGGGTTAATATCAACAACTAATCCACCTTCAAATCTAGATTTTAATCTTTCTTCGATATCAGGAATTAAAAAAGGCGGTCTATCCGATGAAAAGATTATTTGTTTAGAAAGATTATAAAGAAAATTAAAAGTATGAAACAGTTCTTCTTGGGTGCTTATTTTCCCTGAAAGAAAATGAACATCATCTAATATTAAAACATCGATATCTCTAAACTTAAAACGAAATTCTTCGGTGGTTTGATTTTTAATTGCGTTTATATATTGGTTAGTAAAATCTTCGGTTGTTAAATATTTAATTTTTAAATTTTTATAAATTTTTAAAATCTCATTCCCCGTAGCTTGAAGAAGATGAGTTTTACCTACACCAACTGGTCCGTAAATAAATAGCGGATTATGAAGATTCCCCAGGTTTTTAACAACGGCTTGACAAGCAGAAAAAGCAAGTTCGTTACTTTTTCCAACAACAAAATTATCAAAACGATAGCGAGGATTAAGATTGGTTTGGGGATTAACATCAAAAATTGAAAGCTTTTGGTGGCTCTTGAGAGCTAAAGATTGTAACCTTTTTATTACTGTACTTTTTTGTTTTATAACATAACTATTAGTCGATGAATTTACAACGAATTCAATCGTTTTAATTTCAGGAAAATAAGTTTTTACTATTTTGTAAATCGTATGGTAGAAATTTTTTTCAAGCCAATCTTTTATAAATTTACTCGGAACAGAAATTTTTAGACAATTATGAATATAAGTTTGAGGTAAAAATTCATTAAACCAGGTATTATATGTTTTTTCGCCAACCTCGTTTTTAATGTTTTCTAAAACTTTTTGCCAAATTTCTTCAAAAACATCCGGAGGAACCATTAAGTGTATTATAATATAATTAAAATCCTTTCTTCAAGTTGTAAAAATTGTGAGAAAATTGTTAATTAAATCAAATGACCAAAAGAAAGAAAAAAAGAACATCAGGTTTTTTGATTAGAAAGAGATCACCAAGCGGAAGAAGGATTTTAAGGAACAGACGAAGAAAAGGAAGAAAAAGAATAGCTTGATAATGCTAAAAAAAGTTTATAGATTAAAAGGAGATGATATTAAAGAATTTTTTAAAAATAGGGATTTTTCTAAAAAAGAAAATTTTAATTTTTTAATTCTTTTTAAAAAAAACAAATTAAATCATCCAAGATTTGCAGTTAAACCTTTAGTTAAAATTTTTAAAAAAGCCGTTGAGAGAAATAGAATTAAAAGGAGAATTTATAGTATAATAGAAAATGAAATAAAAAGCGGCTTTAATATTAATAAAGATTTTATTATTTTTGTTAAAAACAAAGAAATTTTAACAAAAAACTATAACGATTTAAAAAAAGAATTAATGGAATTAATAAAAAATGTTTGATTTTTTATCATTAAGTTTTGTTGGTTTTTATGAATATTTATATAGTTTAACTCATGATTACGGTTTAGCTTTAATAGTTTTTGTTTTTCTTTTAAGAACCTCTCTTCTGCCTTTGAATTATCTTGTCTTCTTAGAGGAAAATAAGTTAAAAAAAATAAAACCTCAAATTGAAGAAATTATAAAAGGAACAGATTTTAAAAAGAACCCCCAAGCTAGTTTAGAAAAAATAAACGAGATTTATAAAAAAGAAAATTTTAACCCTGTTTTTAATTTTTTTATTCAATTTCTTTCTTTTCCTATACTGATATCTGTTTTTTTTGCTCTGCGAAAAATTTTAGAAACTAAAAATAATCTTTATTTTTTAAATATTTTAGATCTTTCAAAAATAAATTATGTTTTAATATTTTTTACTTTGTTTTTCCAGTTTTTATTATTTTTTGTTTTTAATAAAGAAAAAAAACAAAAAGAACAATTAATTATTTTTTTTCTCATTGCTTTAGTTATTTTAAATTTTCCTAGTCTTTTTACTTTTTACTGGTTTTTAAATTTAATTTTTATGGTTTTAGAGAGAAAATTATTTGAAATTTACTATGTAAAATTTAGAGTCGTTTCGATTGAAAAAAATGATTCCTAAAGGAGTTTTTTGAGGTTTTAAAATATCATAAAAACCATTTAATTTGATTTCTTTTTGTTCATTTGTTTGCGGATTAAAAATAACTATTTTATCATTAAAATTTCTTTTTAATTTAAACCAATCATCTAGATAATCTAATTTATTTAAAGGTACACCACAAACCAAAATTTCCTCAAAAGTACATTTTTCTTCAAAACTTGCCCAATCAAATCTTTTTATTTCTTTCTTATTTTGATCGATAATTTTAGAAATCCACTCGCCATCCTCAAGATAACTCAAATAAAGATATTTTCCATTAGAACTTGGAAGAAGAGAATAAAAATCTTTTTCTTCTAAATAAATTTGCCAATTACTTGGTTTTTTAAGATTAAAAGAAAAAACATAAGATTTTGAATTTATAAGAGGACTAACATAAACTAAAACTAAGTTGTTAAAGAATTTAATCTTTCCATCTATAAGATCTAATGGTTTTACTAATTCTGGTTCTTTCTGAAAATCAGAAAATTTATATAGTCCACCCCCTTTAAAATCAACAAAAGAAAAAAAATAAAGGGTATCGTTTACCCAAAAATGACTTTGAATATCAAACTTTAATTCTTTAGTTGTATCAAAACCTAAATCAATTATTTTCCATTTATTGTTTTCTTGAAAAACGATTCTTTTTCTTGTTGGTGAAACAGAAATGTTTTTTAAATAAAATCCTTTGTAAAGTTCTTTATATGTTTTATCTTCAAGATTAAGATATTTTAAAACCCCCTCATCTCTATCATAAATATAAAGATAAGGATAAATAAGACCACCAAAACCAAACTCTTTATCGAAAAGAGTTTTTACCTCTTCACCAGTGAAAGTAGATGTTGTAACTAACTCTTCAGTTCCAGTTTCTTTCTTTTCTAAAGAAGGTAGAGTTGGTAAAATTTTTTCTTCTTCTTTAATCGGAAGAGGTGAAATATCTGATTCGGGAGCCGAAACAATTTTTGGTTTTTCTTCTTTTTTTTCTGCTTTTTTACTAAGATAAAAACCTAAACCAGATATTCCTAAAAGTAAAATTAAAATTAAAGCTCCAATAATAAACCAAGTTTTATTCCTCATTTTTATTAAATTTTATTAAAGAAAATAAAAAATTAGTAGAATTTAAGAAATTTCCTAAGATATTTTTAAATAAATTTGCTTGTCTAAGGCATCTTTTACACCCGTTAAAACATAAACAAAGACCGCATTTTTGACGTGTTTCCCAAGCAGACCAAGGAGCAAAACCGCTGGCTTCATATTTTAATTTAGCTAATTTAAGATTTAAGTTATGATCTTTTAATGCCTCTTTACATTTGTTATATAGATCCTTGTTTTTAACTGTACACTCATATTTCTTTAAATCATAATTAAACCTAGGAGAGTTTCCCTCAAAATAAAATATTTCTGTAGGTATACACCTAGTACCATCACTAAGAGAAAACTCGGTTGCTGTCATATTAATTTGGAAAAGACCAATAGAAAAAGCATACCCATCTTGACATTTATCAATGTTTGATTCACGCCAACGATTTGCTCCACTTTCTGCTTTGCAAATTACAGAAGCTTTTTGTGCATCTTGTTCGTTTCCAAAATAACTAACTAATCCTCTCCAATCACAATATGATGCTTCGTCTTTTATAGGTCTACATTTTTCTGGATCAGGTTTGAAATCAGGAAAATATTGATCTAAAGCAGAATTATCTGAACCAGGAAGAAAACCGGCTTCATATTTAATTACAACACCTGGAGGCGATGCTCTTTCAATTCTTGGAAATACCCACTTAACTCTAAAAATATTAGGATTAATCATATTTAAAACCGAAGGTAAGATAAAAGCAACTAAAATAGCCCCAATTGCATTAATAATCTTATTTTTTCCAC